>JAISWF010000265.1 GCA_031271165.1 Deltaproteobacteria bacterium | reverse complement strand
CCATTTTGTTACCTCCATGACCCTCAAGGTTGCTACCGGCTGGAGCAGTTAAGTTGCCGGGCGGGTATTTCAACACCGCTAGGTATATGCGCCTTTCCACGGCGCACTAAAAATTTTTTAATAAAAACTGATATTTAAATCTGTTTAGAGCTGTTTGTCTAGTCTTGGCTCCTTCGGCCTACTGCTGTTTGGAGGTCAGCCGCCTTAAGCCGGTTGACTCCCGGAGCCGGCGGCTCTTTGAGAGCCAGCCCCGGCCAAAGCCAAACGGCCCGGTGCCGCCAGGAGAAGCTCAAAACCATGAGAGAAACTTGGCTGATCCAGGGCGGCGTTTAAGGCTTGAGTTTAAAGCCTAAACCGATGGCTCTTAAGAGATCTTTGGCCGGATCAAAGCTCGGGTTGAGAGCAATAGCTTTTTTAAGGGATTCCTGGGCCTCCGCCGTCCGGTCAAGTTCAATTTGGGCTCTGGCGATGTTGAAATAGATATTCTCATCATCTGGATGGACCAACATAGCTTTCTTATAAGCTTTAACCGATTCCTCCAGCCTTCCCTGGCGCCTGTAGATGATTCCCAAACTATTATAAACGTTGGTCGTGTTCGGACGCAAGGTTAAAACAGTATTCAGAATTTCCTCAGCCTCATTTTCCTGGTTGAGGGTCATGTGAAGTTCAGCGGCATGTTCCAGATGTTGCTGGGCGTTGTCGACCAAGCCCATTTTTTGATAAATGAGTCCCATTTGTTTGAAGGCCCGGGCGTGCTGGTTGTTGATCAAAGTTGCCTTGCGGAAGCTTTTTAAAGCTTCTTGAAAATGTCCTCTCATGCTCAGAATATAGCCCATGTTGTAGAAAACTTCGGCGTTGGAGTCAACTTCTAAGATTTCGTTACAAGTCTGGAGGGCTTCCTCATACTGGCCGCTTTCAATCTGAGTAGCGCATTTTTCTTGGAGCTTTTCGGCTTTCTCCAGTTTCGGGTCCAGGGTCTGACTTAAAATATCGGTGACCTGTTTTTTAAAGTCCAGCCCGGAGTAAGGATGATGAAGGACGCTGTCAACACCAATGCGGCCAAGTTTAGTTAAGGTCCGATCATCTAATTTTTTTCCATAGACGACAATAATGGTCCGCATCTCTTCCAGTTCCTGCTGCCGAACCAAGCTGAGGATAGATAAGCCACTGATATCGGGCAAATCCTGGGAGACGATGAGTAATTCCGGTCGGAAATTTTTGATCATGGCCATGGCTTCTGAGCCACTTTCGGCCTGCAGGTGATTAAACAGCCCTATTTCCTGGAGCAGGCTGGCATTTTGGTCCAGCACCTCAAGGTTGGCGTCGGCTAATAGAATTGTTGGCTGACCGGTAATGGGCTTCACAATACGGCGCTCTTGGAGGTATGGGCTGGAAAGTGGCGGGGCCTCCATTTCCGCCAATTTGTCCGTGGTCTCGGACTTTAGGCGGCTTAAATGCTGGCCGGAACAGCAAGCTTGCCAACGACGGCGGAGGCCGCCGCTACCGCTGGGCTGACTAAGTGGGTCCGAGAGCTGCGGCCCTGACGTCCTTCAAAATTGCGGTTGGAAGTGCTGGCACAGCGCTTTCCAGCCGGGACCCGGTCGGGGTTCATTCCCAGACACATTGAACAACCCGGCTCCCGCCACTGGCAGCCGGCCTCCAAAAAAATTCTATCCAGCCCCTGAAGTTCGGCCTCCCGTTTGACGGCGCCCGATCCTGGAACCACGAGCGCCGTAACGTTGCGGGCCAGTTTGCGGCCCTTGAGAACTTGCGCCGCCTGAGCCAAGTCCTCTAGGCGCCCGTTGGTACAAGAGCCAATAAAGACATAGTCAATTCCGATGTCCACTAATTTTTCCCCTGCTGTAAGCTCCTGATAGGATAAAGCGTTCTCGGCAGCCAGGCGTTCGATGGGACTTACAAAAGAACGAGGATCAGGAATCCGTCCGCTCAGGGGGGCGTTTTGGGCTGGGTTGGTGCCCCAGGTGGCGCAGGGCTCAACCTGGGAAGCTTCAATGGTCAGACTTTGGTCAAAAATGTACCCTTGGTCGGTCGAAAGGGTTCGCCAAAATGCGGCGGCCTTCTCAAAGTCGGCCCCGGAGGGGGCATAAGGACGGCCGCGAAGGTATTCTTCGGTCGCAGCATCAGGAGCGATCAAGCCGAAACGGGCTCCGCACTCAATGGCCATGTTGGACAGAGTCATCCTGGCCTCCATGGACAGGGCCCTAACTCCGTCGCCGCAGTATTCAAGGGCAAAACCGGTTCCGCCCCCTACCCCAAGGGTTCTGATGATGTATAAAATCAAATCCTTAGAATAGACATCAGGCCGGAGTTTTCCCAGAACTTCAACCGATAAATTTTTGGGCTTGATTTGGGCCAAGGTCTGGGTAGCCATCACGTGCTCAACTTCACTGGTCCCAATCCCAAAAGCCAAGGCGCCCAATGCCCCATGGGTAGCGGTGTGGCTGTCGCCGCAAACTAGGGAGTGTCCTGGAAGAACCAGCCCCATCTCAGGCATAGTAACATGGATAACTCCCTGAGCCGGATCGTTGACTCCAAAAAAAGTCTTGACTCCAAATTCAGCCTGATTGCGCTCTAAAGCGGCCAGCTGAGCCTCGGCCACCGCATCTTTGAGTGGTCTGGAGCGGTCGTCGGTTGTGATTGAGTGATCGATGACCCCACAGATAAGTTCCGGGCGCCTCAGACTGCGGCCGGCGGCCCGAAGACCCTCAAAGGCTTGGTTGGAGGTAACCTCATGAATGAGGTGCCGGTCGATATACAAAAGATCCTGACCGCCCGGAAGACTTTCAACCAAGTGGGCTGTCCAGAGTTTGTCCAATAAACTGGGCATAATTCACCAAAACCCATCAAGGTTTTTTGGGAGATTGTGGAATAAAACCCTGATAAAACCCCAAAAAACCGTCAAGCACAAATTACGATCAAGACGTCTGCCAGATAATATCCCATCGAAATATTAAAAAAGTAATTATACCAACAGCCGGAAGGATTTGCTAAGCATTGTTTCAAAGCCGGCCAAATGGTTAAAAAAATGGCGGCCTTTACTTGGCCAATGTTTTTAGGCGTTAGGATAACAAAAAAAATTCTTTAGTTTCTTTTATTGCCACCAAATTCAAACCAGGACCTAAATATTATGAATTTTTAAATTGGTCAGCTTTGCAACCAATGGTCAGCAGGCTGACCGGAAACATTGACCCATTGTTCTGCTAAATATTATAAAGATTTAATGCCCATTTGTCTATTAAGAAGTCAGGTCATCAGGGAAAAATAGGTCCTTTTCCGTTATTTCTGATTGCGGCTGCCAAATGGTAATTTGACCAAATGAATCATATCAGGCCTTGAAGTAATTTCAACCCCAAAGCCGATTAGTTCCAGACTGCCAATAAATTTAAAATCGCTCTAAGCCTCAAAACAACTTGGCCAGCCGCCAAGCTGGATTTTGTGAGCCAAACTAAAATAACCCCCTCCCCTTGAGCGCTTGGGACTTTCACCCCTGACGACGAGGGACTTGGAGGTTAAAAACCGTAATACATTTGGTGGGAGGACTAGGGGTAATTTAAAGGGACGGCCGCCTATGCTCGGGGCAGCCAAGCCCAAAGACTACTTTTGGCCTGGCTGGGAAGGATCGAAGGGCAGTCCAATTAACAGGGGATTTCGCTTGACGTTGTAGTGACCGGGTTTGGCCTCGATTTCCTGGCCGACGAACAATGGCAACTGGACCGGGTCATCAGGGTCAATGTTGGGGGTGGCTTGACCGGTTACGGTCCGATAGACGCTCTCGGGAAGCCCGACGGTGGGATCACTTTTGACCAGAGCTTTTTTGAATCCGAACCGGAAAATCTGCCGCAAAAGACGCTTGGCCCGCTGGGCACCCTCAATATCGCCGCCCTCCAAAAGAGGCGCTAAGACTTCGATGATGATGTCGGTACCCGAAAGCTTAGTCAAAACCTTGCTGCCTAGGGCCGGGAGGATGGTCGAGTTAAGAAGTCTTTCCGAGAGCCGAAAATCAAGGTTCCGGCGGCTCTGGGAGAAACAATCCAGCCATAACTGCGCTAGTTGCCCAAAAGTGGGCTCGTTGCAATGAGCGCTGCCAGCCAAATCAGGGGCGGTCAGCAGGCTTGCTTTGCCCGCTACCCGGGCCTGCCGGGCCGTCATTTTTGGAAAATTGCCCAAAGTGTTCTGGTGCTGCCGGCCGTCGGCAGTAAAACGCAACCGCCATTTCTTCTGTCCACTGGGCAAAATTTCCAGAAATAACCCAGGGAGCTGGTCATCGTAAACCCGATAACTCCGGCTATAAGGCTTAAGTTGCAATAAAAAGTTGTTCGAACTGAAACTCATCCGTAAATCCTCTAACGTTACTGTCATGTTATTATCTCACAATTTCTCAGCAAGTCAAGTACTTGACAAAAAATCTGATTTTCAAGTTTACATGTCGATTTATGCTAAAATTAATCATTAAAGCTGTAAAATTATTGTAATCTGATTAGGTCTGTTTTGCCTGCTTTTTAGAACCTAAAACTATTTTAACAGATTAAAATTTATATATTAAGTTTTAAAAACTAATAAATAGACATATTTAACTTGAAATCAGCAAAAAACTCAAGCTGCCATCGCCACCAAGCCTGATGGGGTCAATGAGGACAATCAAGTAAGATCAACTCCAAAGGCCAAATTCCGCTTGAGGTCCGACCGGACGAAAAAACCGGTCCAAACTCTGTTTTAAGTTCGGAACCGGTCGCATTGTTTCGGTGAGGGACGCCGGGTGGAGCCAGCCGTCCGGCCAATCCGGGGGGCCAAGCTACCACTAGCGATCAGCCTAGAACAACAGCCAGAATTTGTCAAGGGGCCGGTTGGCACGATGAGAAATCAATTTTAATTTCCTACGCTTACGGTGGAAACCGGTCGCTCCGAACGGGACGCCAACACTGTGCGTCCTTTGGGGCCGATCTATGAGGAAGTGCAAGAGGCTTTGGAAAATGCCCGCCAACATCCGGGAAGCGGCTAATTCCCCATCCAAGGAGAGGAATCGGCCGCAGGGTTCTCAGTACTCCTATCATGATCTAATGGATTTTTATTTGGAGGCAGCCAGGATCCAAACTCGCAACAATGCGATAGCGGTGAAACTAAAGATTCCTGTTTAAAACGGTATATAACGCTCATGAAAAACAAATACCCTGGCGTTATGAGTATAAACAATAAAATCAACATGTCAGACTATATTTTTGGAGATGAATTTTGTCTTAGAAAAGCATTAAAATTAAGCTATATATTATATATCAATGCTATTAAATAAATTTAAATTTAATATATTTATAATTGCAATCTGTGGCAAGTTAACGCTCAAGAAATTATAATCTAAAATCCTGAAAAATAGTATCCATACGGCCTAAAATGAGCAGTTTCCTTATTTCCAGAGTATCTCCAGAGCCGAGAGCATTACATCAGTTGTTCAGCTCAGTCCGCTCCTTAGATATTCCACTAATTTTAAGGCTTCGCACCCCGCCCGATAATTGTCAGCCAATTGCCAAACAGCGCTCCAATAGAGCTGTTATTAAAACAATACCAGTCCTGATTAAGCATTATTAGATAATACTTGATCTAAACTAATTTAAGTATCTCATGATGACAGAAAAAATCCGGCCGGAGGCAGCACTGGCAGCCTCCGGCCGGATTGGTGTTGGTAATTATTGCCGGACCCAGTATACAGTCTTTTAAAACTACAGCCTGAAATCACGGGCGCCATGTTGGATGGCCTTCAGATGCTCGGCGACCAGCGAGCGGATCTTAAGGTTGGGAACATGGTCAATCTCTTCGTCGATCAGAGCGTTGCCTAAATCGGCGGTTGTCGGCGAAGCATAATCCATGATGTATTCTTTGAGGGTCATCAAGGCGTTGGGGTGGCAGCAGTTAAGGATTTTGCCGCTCTTGCACAGGGCCATGAACCGGTCCCCGGTGCGGCCCTCGCGGTAGCAGGCCGTGCAGAAACTGGGGATGTGTCCAAGTTTCATAAGCCAGTTGATGACCTCATCAAGACTGCGGTTGTCACTGACTTCAAACTGCCGGGAATCTTCATCTTGGGCCTCAGGTTCATAGTAGCCGCCCACGCTGGTGCGGCTACCGCCGCTGATCTGAGATATGCCCAGATCCAGCACTCTTTCCCGGCAATCCTTGGATTCACGGGTGGAGACGATCATGCCGGTATAAGGGACTGATAACCGGATGCAGGCGACGATTTTGGCGAATTGGTCGTCGGAGATGCCGTTGGCGAACTGGTCGGGATCAATGTCATCGGCGGCCCGGACTCGCGGGACACTAATGGTATGGGGGCCCACCCCGTGGACAGCCTCCAGGTGCTCTCCGTGCATCAGTAGAGCAGCAAATTCATAGCGAAACAACTCCAGACCAAAGAGAACCCCGAGACCGACGTCGTCAATTCCGCCTTCCATCGCCCGGTCCATGGCCTCGGTGTGCCAACTGTAGTCATGCTTGGGACCGGCGGGATGAAGTTCCTCGTAGCTCTTTTTGTGGTAGGTTTCCTGGAACAGAATGTAGGTTCCGATCCCAGCCTCTTTGAGCCGGCGGTAATCATCGACCGTTGTGGCGGCGATGTTAACGTTAACGCGCCTGATGGCACCATTGCGATGCTTAATTGAGTAAATAGTCTGGATGGACTCGAGGATGTACTCAAGAGGGTTCATCTTGGGGTGCTCACCAGCCTCCAGAGCCAGGCGCTTGTGCCCCATGTCCTGCAGAGCAGTCACCTCACGGATGATGTCTTGCTGGGAGAGTTTCTTTCTGGCAATATGTTTGTTTTTCTGGTGATAGGGGCAATAAAGACAGCTGTTGATGCAGTAATTGGACAGATACAACGGGGCGAACATAACGATACGGTTGCCGTAAAAATCTTGTTTGATCTGGCGAGCCAGATTGAAAATCTCCTCATTTTTTTCCGGCAGCTCACAGTCCAGCAGGACTGCTGCTTCCCGATGATTTAAACCCTGACGCAGGCGGGCCTTTTCCAAAATCGAATTGATTAAGGGGACGTTGGAGCTGTTTTTCCTGGCATACTCCAGCGTGTCAAGCACCTCGAAATGATCGATAAATTCAGTGGCTTTCATGGACTTAGGATCGTACATTTTCTGTCTCCTTCCGGGTCGGAAATCCTCCCCGTTAGAAAAAATAGAGCTCAACCAGCCAGGGCCGCCTGGACCTGGGACTCCCGGGATGTTTGAAATTGAAGAGCTGCGTGATCACCGCGGGAAATTGCGATGTGATAGCCTATGTTGGCCATCCGGCGCTGGATACAGAAACGGCACTCGGCCGCCTCATCGCCAGTACATATCTTGTTGTCATAAAGAAGGTATTTTTTCCTGACCCCGACTGGGGACAGGTTAGGCATCACGACGTTGGCCCCGGCCATAACTCCTAGCTCCCGACCGGTCGGGGAGATAGTGCCTAAGGCGGTGGTGGCAGGCAAAAGCACCCTGGGCTCTAAAAGTCGGATGATTCCCAAAAGAAAGACCGTTAACTCCAGTGTTCCAGCGGGTTGGCCGGACAGTGGGGTGTCCTGGTGAGGGATAAAGGGCCCGATCCCGACCATGTGAGGCCCAAATTCTTTGATAAACATTAAGTCGTCAACCAAACAGTCGGTGGTTTGACCGGGACTTCCGACCATAAACCCGCAGCCGACCTGGTAGCCGATGTCCCTGAGATCGCTTAAACACCTGAGCCTGTCCCTGAGCGACATGGCGGCCGGGTGGAGGGAGGCGTAATGGATCTCGTTACGGGTCTCATGCCTCAGCAAATAGCGATCGGCCCCGGCCTTAAAAAAACGCAGATAACTTTCCTTGGAGCGTTCTCCCAAAGAGAGGGTCACCGCACAATCCGGAAAGGTGCTCTTGATGTTGGTCACAATCAAGGTCATCAGATCATCGGTATAATGAGGGTCTTCTCCGCCTTGGAGAACAAAAGTCCTAAACCCCAGTTCGTAGCCTTGGGCGCAGCAGTCCAGAATCTGCTCTGGAGTCAGACGGTAACGGTCGGCTTTGAGGTTACTCTTACGGATGCCGCAGTAGTAACAGTCATTTTTGCAGTAATTGGTGAACTCAACCAAGCCGCGAATAAAAATGTCCCGGCCATATACGGCGTGACGGACCTCTCTGGCCTTCTCAAAGAGATACTCGGCGACATTGTCGTTACGGGTGTCGATGAGGGTTTTAAGATCCCCACGCGAAAGCTCACTTTCCCCGGCCAGTTGATCGACTAAGGAAAACTGGTCTTTCTCTTTGATGAGATTACTCATCGGCCCCTCCCTTGGTAGTGATAAAATTCGAATAAGCTGTTTTAGCGCTGACCCCGTGGAGTTTACCAATTTTACCGGAAATAGCGCTGATAATGGTCTCAGGGGCATCGACGGCCACACTGATAATGTTTATCTTTCTTTGATTGTAAGGAATGCCCATCCGGCCAATGATATATTCGGCATATTGGTGAAGAATGCGATTAAGTTCTTCAACCGAGTCATGGTTTTCGACGACCACACCGATGATTGCTACTCTGGTTTCCATGTCGCTACCCTCTGGGGACCCCAGCGGTCGGGGGAATCAGACGAAAAAAAAACGCCTTTGGTAAAACCAAGGCGCCGTCAACCTGCAAGGTCGTGGTTAATTTTTTGGCGCCTTCCGTCTCGAAATAATTGACTCAACGTTAGGTCCCGGCCCGTCAAAACGGGTTACAAATTTTGCGGCTAAACAAACGTCATTATTTAGCCTTAGGGTAAATATAAGACCACTGACCAAATTTGTCAATAAAAAAAAACAAGACTGATTTAGCCACCTTGGCCGCTTTCTGTCATTAGATTGTAAAATATGGCTCGGAGGTCAAAATATTCGATCAAAAAAATCAAAACTCCCCTCCCCCTGGCTCTCTCAAATGACGTATAATGGGACTTGGGCTTAAAAGAAATTCCCGTTACCCAGCCAGAACAACGATGCGAAAAAGCTCAAAAATTTTAGTTTGTTATTTGAGGAAATTATTCTGAACTCCTTTTGGCGGCTTGCTCACTTGGCAATTAATTATTTTTCTAAAGCGTCACCGAGCCCACAAAAACAGGCTTCTATGGAAGTTTCCGCCGCCATCATCACCAATGACAACGGTGAGCTTCTTATCTGCCGCCGGGGCCCGGGAGGTAACTGCGCCTGTCTTTGGGAATTTCCGGGAGGAAAGCGCGAATCAGGGGAAAGCTTAAGACAGTGCCTTGTCCGGGAATGCCTTGAAGAGCTCTCGGTTGATATCGCAGTTTTGGAACTATTTGAGGAGACCTTTCATTCTTATCCAGGCGGGTCAATCAAAATCACTTTTTTCAACGCCCGCATCATCTCGGGCCAGCCCCAGGCCCTGGTCCACAGTGAAATCAAGTGGGTCCGGCCAGATGCTCTTTCCAATTTGGATTTTTGCCCGGGTGACCAACCGGTTGTGGCCTTGCTGGCGGCCAAGGCCGCCGCTCGAAAGCGGATATAGCTTTGATTGGTCTATATTTTTGACCCCTTTGTCAGCCAGCAGGCTCGGGAGTTGCCTTTCGATCGGCCAACAGGTCAAAGTCCAAAAATATTAATAGCTTTTTTAGGCCCAAAATGGTAAATTATTACTTTGTCCAAAGAGGACTACACCAAATTAAGGCTCCGTTTGAGGTTCCCAGTCGGCCGTAAAACCCTAAGCCCTCGTAGCTCAGTAGGATAGAGCACAGGATTCCTAATCCTGGTGTCGGACGTTCGAATCGTCTCGGGGGCACCAACATATTTAAGGCTTCAGTGGTATTAAAAATAATATGCCCGAAGATGACCAAAAACAACCGAACCTGCAGCCCGGTTTATTTCAGCCGTCCAAGAAGGAAAAGATTCCTTCCGCTATAATCCGCCAGTTTCGTTCGGCAATTATGCAAGGACATCTGGTTCCCGGTCAATCATTGCCTAACGAAAAGGAAATGATTAAAGAGTTTAACGTAAGCAAGCATACCCTTCGAGAAGCTTTAAGGACTCTCGAATGGATGGGCCTGATTTCGATTAAACTTGGGGCCGGTGGCGGACCGGTAGTCCGGGAAATTGATTTTAATAATGCCAGGGAGTATTTTACCAGTTTCCTCCATTTTCAAAGAGTCTCACGGGCTGATCTGTTCGAGATGAGGAAACTGACTGAACCGTATATTGCTCGCCGGGTAGCTGAGACTTTGACCGACGAAACCATGCAGACGCTGGAAAATATTCATGAGAACTGCCGCTTAATTTTAGAAGCGGGCCAAAACCTGGTGGGGGCGGAGGCGGAGATACTCTTTCATGTCTGTTTAGCTAAACACACCAATAATACTGTTCTTTGGATGTTAATGGATTTTGTTAATAATGTTTTAGCCGATTTAAAAATGGAAATCAAACCGGGACTCGATTTTTCTTACAAAGTCATGGCCGCACATCAAAAAATTATTGACGCTATCAAAGCCCGCGATCCCGACGGCGCCGAACAGGCCATGAAAGACCATATTTATGAAGTGGCCAATGAACTTGAGGTCTTGGCTGAAAATCAAAAAAACGTTACCGTTCTCTAAATCCATCTAATCATCTTATTTAAAATCACCCGACAATTCAATTGAATCTAGGTGCGCTTTCCTGGGCGGACGGGATTATTTTTTGTGAATATTGTTTTTAATGCTCTGACGCAGGTCTTTGGATTATTTTCTTTTAATGGGCCGGCCAAATTCAACCAGGTCAGGAGCCATAATTTGCCTTGGTCCCTGATTAAGTTTTTTTAGAGCCGGTTACTTGAAAAATTGGCTAGTCATGGGCTAGTCATGGGCGCTTTCCAAAAGTCTTGTTTTTTTGTTCCTCTTTCATAAATTCCACCAAAACCTCCGTTCTCCCGCCGACCACCAAGGCCACCTTGTATAGGTCATGGCCTTCTCCCCAATAGGCTCTGGTATAAATTTTATCATCTAACTGCTTGATGACCTCTTTGGCCAGGGCTGACATCTTCGGCCGCCGGTCTTTTTGGGGGCCAATAACCTTTTTTTGATCCTCCAAGGAGCGGTCAGGGCAGTATTTGATTTCAATGACGAATTGGGTCCCATCTGGCGCCCACAACGGGTCTCACGGTTAGCTACGGAAATTTCCATCTCAAGTTTGGCTTCGGCTAATAACATGGCCATTTGAAAGAGCGACTGATAATGGGCGTCACCGGGCGTCTGGCTGCTGTCTGGGAACTCGGTCAGAAAACTCCTGAAGGCGTTTTCAAAGCCATCGGCCTCAAGTTTGATTAGAGAGCTGACCATATGACTGGCTTTCTGCCAGGCTTCCCAAGGTTCCTTTATTGGCTCTAAGGAAAGCAATAGCGGGATTAGGACCGCCCTAAGCTCAAGATTTGGGATTTTCAAAAAAAATTTATCTGCTCCCAGCGATTTCTTTACTCCAGCTGCGGTCAGATAACCACTTTGGAAGAGCACCGGAATCGGTTTTAACTGTTCTCCAAGTACTATCGTATTGTGCGAGGGGACGATGAATTTTTCGTTTCTAAATACTCTTAAATCGGCCAGGCCGGGTTTAATGAGTTCGGCCAGAAAACTCGGGATTTCTTCCGATTGGTACCAGTAGTCACTGAAAAGGTTATTATCAAAGACAGACA
>JAISWF010000262.1 GCA_031271165.1 Deltaproteobacteria bacterium | reverse complement strand
CTTTCCCCAATCAATGTGGATACGTCAACATCTAACCGAGGAGCCCTGTGCGCTAAAGTGTGCCCGCAGGGATCTGTGCGGGGGGACGCCCGAAAGGGCGTTCCCTACCGCGACGAATTCTGATTTAACATTTTAACCATGAAATAAAATGGTGCTTTTAAGGTGGTCTGGTAACTGCTCAGCCGCCACGCTCCAATCTGGAAAGGACCTATGGAATCCGAAGATCGACCCAAGAGCTTTATCAGAACTATGATTGACGAAGATTTGGCTGACAAACGTTACGACTATGTTATGACTCGCTTCCCCCCGGAACCTAACGGGTACCTCCATATCGGACACGCCAAGAGCATCTGTCTTAATTTCGGGCTGGCCCGTGATTATCAAGGCCGCTGTAACATGCGTTTTGATGACACCAACCCCGTCAAAGAAGACGTTGAGTATGTTGATTCTATATTAAACGACGTTCGCTGGCTAGGGGCCGACTGGGAAGACCGGCTCTATTATGCCTCGGATTATTTTGAAAAACTCTTTCAATGCGCCGAGCAGCTGATTACTCTTGGTCACGCCTATGTTTGCGATCTCTCGCCGGCCGAGGTTAGACAATACCGCGGCACCCTGACCGAGCCAGGTCGATCGAGTCCCTGGCGGGACCGAGGGGTTGATGAAAATCTTGATCTTTTCCAGCGCATGCGCCGGGGAGAGTTTGCCGAAGGGGAAAAGTTTCTGCGGGCCAAAATTGACATGTCCTCCCCTAACCTCAACATGCGCGATCCGGCTCTTTACCGCATCAAGAAAGCGGCTCATCACCGCACCGGAGATCAGTGGCTCATTTATCCGATGTACGATTATGCCCACTGCATTTCCGACGCCATCGAAGGGGTGACCCATTCTATCTGTACCCTCGAATTTGAGGATCACCGACCGCTTTACGACTGGGTTTTGGAAAAGCTCAACTGGCCGGCACCCAGGCCTCGGCAGATTGAGTTTGCCCGCTTAAATCTCGAATATACTCTCATGAGTAAACGTAAACTCCTTGAGCTGGTCAAAGAAAACAAGGTCAGCGGCTGGGACGACCCCCGGCTTCCAACCCTGGCGGCTTTACGGCGGCGGGGCCTGACCCCGTCTTCGATTCGGCTTTTTTGCGATCGGATCGGGGTGGCCAAAAAAGACAGCTGGATCGAAATCGACTGGCTGGAAAAAGCCGTCCGAGACGATCTCAACCCCTTGGTCCCGAGGGTCTTGGCCGTACTGGATCCTCTCAAAGTGGTCATAGAAAATTGGACCGACGATAAGGTCGAAATCTTTCCAGCGCCTTTTTTTCCCGACGATCCCCCGAAAATGGGCAGCCGGGATCTAAAAATGACCCGTGAGATTTATATTGAGCGGTCTGATTTTGAGCTCAATCCGCCCAAGGGTTTTTTCCGGTTGGCTCCTGACCGGGAAGTCAGGCTCAGATGGGCTAAATACCTTCACTGTCATGAGGTGATTACCGATTCCTCCGGGCAGGTGTCGGAACTCAGGTGCACCGTTTCCGACGAACCCAGAGGTCTTGGCGCCCAAAGCGATAAAAAAGCCAAAAGGCCGGCCATCATCCACTGGGTTTCCGCCCAGCACAGCGTTAAAGCCACGGTAAGACTTTACGATCGCTTATTTAAAATACCTCGGCCCACCGGGGATCTCGACCATGAACTTAACCCTGATTCTCTGGTTGAAAAACCCCAGGCCCGTCTGGAGGAGTTTTTAGCCGACGCTAAATCCGGTGACCGTTTCCAATTTGAGCGGCTGGGCTATTTTATTGCCGATCTCGATCATACCAGCGCTCAGCCTCTGTTTAACCGTATCGTCACCCTTAAAGACACCTGGGCCAAAATTAAGGCCGGAGGGGGCGCGGCCGCCAGCTGAGCTTCTTGGGGCGGCAGGATAAATCCGGCCAAAAAGGCCGGCCCCATGGCGCTAAATAGCTGCCAAATAGTGCTTAAGCGGCCCCTGGGGCCAATCCAATGCCTGGAAGGCCTTAAAATCTTTGTAGTGTTTTCTTTGGGCCCGTTGATGGTCTGGGCCAGAGTTTTGGAGTTTGACAGGTATTTTTTTCAATGGTAATATTATAGCGGTGCTGTAGGTTCTTTGATATGGTCAAAATTATTTAGATCTTAGAAGAAAATTTTAATTGACTCATAGCGGCATTAAAAAAAATCTAAATTTTGTACTTATCTCGAGTCGGTCTGAATAAAACCAATCAATGATTGATTATTTCTGTTGTAACATTCATAATTCTCTGGTAGTCTGGCCGCAAGGAAACTGCGAGGTGGTCATTTGGCCGTTATAGACGCCTTTTTTAGGTTTATGCATGAAATGGGAGCCTCGGACCTTCATTTGTCCTCTGGCAACCAACCTTTATTGCGCCTCAAGGGCCGAATTGAAAAGATCAGGTATCCGGTCCTGGATAATGCTGAACTTAAAAAAATTCTCTACGAAATCGCCCCTGACGAGAAAATTAAGATTTTCGAGGAAACCGGGGATGTTGACTTTGGCTACGAGATTCCGACCATAGCCCGGTACCGGGCCAATTTTTACAACCAGAAATGGGGCGTCGGTGCGGTTTTCAGGGAAATTCCCACCGTCATCCCCACTGTTGAGCAGCTGGGCTTATCGCCGGTCATAGGTAAATTGGCCTCCCTCCCAAAAGGGTTGGTTCTGGTGACCGGTCCGACCGGCAGCGGCAAATCCACCACCTTGGCGACCATTATTGATCACGCCAACCGTACCAGGTCCGACCATATCCTAACCATCGAAGATCCGGTGGAGTTTGTTCACCAAAGCAACAAGTGTCTGGTTAATCACCGGGAGATTCATACCCATACCAAAAGTTTTGCCAGTGCCTTAAGGGGGGCTTTACGCGAGGATCCCGACATTATCATGGTCGGTGAGCTAAGGGATCTGGAGACTATTGCTTTGGCTTTGGAAGCGGCCAACACCGGTCACTTGGTTATGGGAACGCTCCACACCACCTCCGCTGCCGGGACCATCGACCGAATCATTGATATTTTCCCAGCCAACGAGCAGGCTCAGATCCGCGCTTCATTGGCCGACGCCTTAAGAGCGGTTATCGCTCAGACCTTGTTTAGGCGAGCCGACATTCCCGGCCGGGTGGCGGCCCAGGAGATTCTTTTAGCAACTCCGGCGGTTCGTAACCTTATACGTGAGCACAAAGTCCACCAGATCGCTACGACCATTCAGACCGGACGAAAGTTCGGGATGCAGTCGATGGATGATGCACTGCTTGACCATCTTCTGGCTGGCCGCATCACTCCCAATGATGCCTACACCTTTTGCGTTGAGAAAACCAAGTTTCGGCAATACCTCACTACGTCTCCAGAGGACTTTACGGACGTTTAACATGCTCCATCTTTTCCATCTTGAATATATATTAGGCAAACTTCTCAACGCCGCCCCTGATGTTAGCGACATTAACATGACCGTCGGCCACCCCATGCAGGTAGAAAGCGGGGGTGAGCTGATTCCGGCCTATTTTCAACCGGAAATTCGCTCTCTGACCGCCTACCAGACCGAAGCCCTGGCCCTGAGCCTTTTGCGCGGCGACCGCCATCTGATCGGAACTCTTCTGGACTCCGGCACCTGTGATTTGTCCTTTAACTTGGAAAACAAAGCCCGCTTCAGGGTTAACATCTTTTCTCAGCAAGGCCGCTACAGTATTGTCATGCGTAAGCTGGAAAACTACATCCGTTCCATCGAAGATCTCGGCCTGCCCCAATCCTTTTACAACATGGCCAAGGAGAAAAACGGCATCATCTTGGTGACTGGGGCTACCGGAACCGGTAAAACTACCACCTTGGCCGCCATTTTGGATGAAATCAACAGCACCCAAGCCGTCCACGTGGTAACTCTGGAAGACCCGGTTGAGTTTATCCATACTCCGAAAATGTCCACCTTCAATCAAAGAGAACTGGGAACTGATTTTCGAAATTTTTCCGAGGGGCTGCGCTCGGCGCTGCGCCAAGCGCCTAAGGTCATTTTGGTAGGTGAGATGCGCGACCGTGAGACCGTCGAAATGGCTCTTTCGGCCGCTGAGACCGGCCACTTGGTCTTTTCCACCCTCCACACGGTTGACGCCGGCACCACTGTCAACCGGATCATCGGTTTGTTTGATCATGAGGAGGAAAAACTTATCCGAGTCCGTCTCTCTGACACTCTGCGCTGGGTGGTCAGTCAGAGACTGCTCCCGAAAATCGGCGGCGGAAGGGTGGCGGCTTTGGAAATTATGGGGGCCAGCCTTTTGATCAAAGACATCATAACCAACGGCGAGCAACTCGACAAAACTTTTTATGGAGCCATTGAGTCAATGAGGCCGCTAGGTTTTCAAACCTTTGATCAGCATATCTTGGATTTGTTCAAGGAAAAGAGCATTACCGAGGAAACGGCCAAAATCTTCAGTTCCAAAAAGAATATTATGTCTAGAGGAATTGACAACCTCAAGGCTCTGGCTGGGGAGTCGGTTTTCGACCTCGAACAGTTGACTTTAGAGCCCCATCCTGAGGATGAAGAAGAGCAGGAGGCGGCTACGGCCGCTCAGGTCGCCGCCCAACAGCAGGCGGTGAATTTGGCACCTCCCCCGCAGACCGGTCGGAACAGAGGCTAGTGTTGATGGGGGCAGGTAGCGGCCTGGGGATAATACTAAATCCGGCAAATTGGGCGGCTTTAGTTTTTTTTAATTTGGTGGCGGCCCTCCAAACACTTGGCAGCGGCAGTTTTTCGAGTCAAGGAGCACTGCCTTGGTCGGCCCGCTGGCTGGAACCAGCAGGCACTGGCGGCCTGGGTCTTGATTAATAGGAAATTAATTAATAGCGGAATGCGTCAGCCGGCTGGCTTCAACGACAGCTTAGCTGCCACGGAGAAGTATATGCTTATTGAATGCCAAAGCTGCCAAAAGAAGCTCAACATATCCGAGGAAAAGATTCCTTTCGGGCGGCCTTTTACTTTTGTCTGCCCCAACTGCAAATCAAAAAATACCATGACCCTTCCGGAACGCCGGATCACGGAAATCTCTCTCGATGGCGATGATACGCCTGGGGCGGTCCCGCCGCCGCCTGCTCCTTCAACCACCGGGCCCAGGTCAACATCGGTTGGCGGCGCCCGGGCGGCGACGGGTCTGGGAGGAGCTACCAGATCGACCATGAGAGGGGGGCCGGGGGGGACTCATCTGCCGCAGATGCCCGACTCATTTCCGGATTTAATGCTTCCCCCGGAACCAGATGAGCTACCCGAGGGCATGAAAGCGGCCATGATTGCTTTTGATTCCGAGGAGACCCAGGAGATGCTGACTGAAAAGCTGACCACTATGGGTTACCGGGTCACCGCCGCCCTCAATATCCGCGATGCGGTCAAGCAACTCAAATTTGGACGCTTCCAATTGATTGTCATCCAGGAGAATTACTATGGGGCTTCCCTTAACACCAACCAGATCATTCGGGCGGTTAACAGCTTAGAGCTCAGCACCCGTCATGACATGTTTGTGGTGGTGGTCGGTAGCGGGTTTACCTCTTTAGATGATTTGACGGCCTTCAGCCTGTCTCTGGACACGGTTATCAACAACAGCGATCTTGAAGACATTGAGAGAATCTTGATCAGCGCCGTTGGTCACTCCAAGAAGTTTTTCTCAATCTATCGGGAAATGATGGCTCAGCGAGGCCTCAACTATCGGTAAGCGGCCTATGAAAACCATGCTTAATTAAAAAGGTCTCTTTTTGATGAATATGTTTTTTAGCCAGCCGACCTTGGTATATCAAAACCTCAAGACAGTTAAACTGTTTTGAGGTTTTGGATTTTTGGGGTTAGCAGCCAAAGGTTCGGCGGTCAAAAAAGCGGCCGGCTCTGGCCGGAAGACGAAATCACCGGTTTTACCTGGGCTGAAAATCGATTAAGACCTTGGCTGGGCCCCGCAGGCATGACCTGCCAAATTTGTCTAAAGAGTTTGGGCCAAAAAGATCGTCTCGACATTTAAAGCACCGCCTCAGCCTTTCCAAATAAAGCCAGCCCTTGACCTCGGTCAAAAACGCCCGCCCCCAGCCGTAATATTTGTTCCCTTTCAGCCGGTAGCGCCGGCCGCCTTGTTTTGCCTTGATGGCGGCCTGAGAACCGCTTTCAGCAGCAGCAAAGAGACGTTTTTATCGCCAAAGAAGAGAAATAACCTGGAGTTAGGTGATTGAGGGCTCGCTTGAGCTGGCCATCTGCCCAGTGTTATTTGGCCCAGTATTATTTGTCTCAGCGTTTTCTTTAAGCGATAAAAAAGCTTTGGCCTCGGCCAGCAGACTCGGCCGGAGCAAGGTTGGGCTAACCCTGCGTCAAGGACAATGAGCGGATGGGTTAGGCTAGTTTTTTGTTTAATATCGTGATATTATAAAGAATTATGGCTTAAGGGACGGCTGAGACTTCTAAGCGCTGCCAATAAGTTTGGCCGCCCCTAAGACGGACCTATGACGGACGGTCTTAACCCGACAACCGCCTGAGCTGTAGCTGGATACTGGGAGGTATGTCCGGCAGCGGCGGAAGTTTGGGGAACCCCTGCCGACCCTTTTTTGGCTTGTTTGAGCTCTGGCTTGAATTTAAGTTTGTATGAGACTAAATGCAGTGTTATAATCGTCAGCTCAATTTATCAACTTCACTAATTAAGCGTCTTATCCGATAACGGGTCAAGCCAAAGTCTAAAAAGTCGTTTTTGTATTCATACTGTTCGACTGGCGTTCAGGCCAGAGATATGCTCGGGTTATTATTTATGACGGTGATTTTTTTCACCAACAATGGGTCCGACCGAGAGTTTAATGAAGATGCGGTCCTGGCTGGTGATGTTTTCGGAGGGTTTTCCATGGCCGAACCAATGATTGCCGTATCCCCCGGTCCAATAGTGGCTGTGGCTGACGGCATCGGTGGTGGGCCGGGCGGAGCCCAGGCTGCCAGAATGGTTTTAGATAGCCTCAAAGAATTGTCTTCTCTGGTTAACGGCCAGCCCAATCCTGCCGACCTATTGACAGAGAATCTACTTGGAGCTTCCACCAAATTAGGTTATCTCAGTGCGGGCAAGCCTGCCCTATTGGGACTTGGCTCGACCGTGGCCGGCCTGTGGCGCCAGGGGAACTCGGCCACAGTCTTTAACTGCGGTGATTGTCGTGTTTATCGCAGCCGGCTGGGGCAGGTGGACCTGTTGTCACGTGATCACAGTCCGGTTTACAGTCTGTATCTCGATGGTCAGATATCCTTTGAAGAAATCAGGAATCACTCTCAGCGGCACGTGATTAGCTGTGCTGTCCAGGGAGGCAGTCCCGAGCGGCTGGCAGTCTTTAGCCGGCAGGTCCAGGTCAGGCTAGGTGATTTGTTTTTGGTCTGCTCCGATGGGGTTTGGGAGAGTCTTGATGACAATGGGTTGGAAGACTGTTTAAGTTCTGGAGATCCGGAAACTGCCGCCCTGAACTTGGCTGAGGTGTTGATGGCTAAAAACGCCGGCGACAATTTTTCTTTTATTGTGGCCCAAGAGGAGCTGGGGGCCTGATTAGTAGGGGATTTGGCTGGATAGATAAGGGGAGCCGGCCTGACCGGCCGTGGTCTTAGTCAAGCCGTTCAGCGGCCAGCCACCAGGCCAAGGGAAATGAAAGTTGGGTATTGGTCACCCAGGCCAGTGTATTTTGAGTCGCCACCTGGCTGTCGCCTGTCTCAATGTGCTTTTGCCAGGCGGTTTCCATAGCCTGGGCCTGTTCGATGATGGGTGAGTCATCAGATTTGGCCATCAAAAATAACATTGAGGCCAGCCCTTGGGCGTTGTTGAGGTATAACAGCTCCATGCGGGCTTGATAGTGGATGTCTTCTCGTCTGGAGATGACTTCAGAGCGGTTGATAAGATCAACGATTTGATTTTCCAGCTCTAACATTTGGTCCGGGTTCTGGAGTTTGATGACAATGGTGGCCATGGTGCTTAAGCGGTTGGACCAGAAAACCCGGTCTTCGGCTAATTGAGTCGGCTTGGTTTTGAGCCGGCCAAAGCTGGTGTAGTTGGCCTCGGACAAAAGGGAGGACAGCTCCTCCATGACGGCCTTATTGATGGGCTCGTGGCAGGCTATCAATATAGCTAGGCGGCCGACGGCTTCAAAATACATTTTGAGAGCCAAAATTTCCCTTGATGGCCAAGAGTCACCAGCCTTGTCCCATTGATCTTGAAAAAACTCAAGCCGGCCGTTGGGAAAAGGGGAGTCGCCTCCAGCGACCGCCGCCGCTGAAGTGGCCCAGGCCATGGCCGCCGCCCGGATAGCCAGGGCTGAAATTTGGCTCTGGCTGTCGGCTTGCTTTAATTGCTCTTCAAACCCCTCTTTAATCCGATCTATTTCGATGGTCAAAAGGATGTCGGGCGGGCCACCAGTGGGCTGGGCCCGGGCTGGGGACGCCAGAACCAAAAGCAGCGGCAGTAAGGCCGTCAAAAAAGTGAGCCGGACCTTTGGAGCGGTGATCAAACCTGGGGAGGCCAGGCCAAGAGTAGTGCGGCCGGCCAGGGTGCCGGTGACGGTTGGAAAACTCATGGGTTCCTTAATAATAAGCTGCTGCTTCCAAGCCCAGGACTAATCTTCCGTTCTGTCAGACCTGCCCAAATCTAACCATCAGATTTGGCGCTGACTTTCTGCTTCGCAGAGGCTGGTTTCACCTTGTGATTACTCACAAGGCCAGAGTCTTCCTCTCCACAGACTGATACAGTGGAACTCACGGCATAATTTTTCAGATTCATGGCGGCGTTTACATCTCGGTCATGCTGAACACCACAATTTGGGCAATCCTAGCGTCTAATGGAAGGTGCAAGGGACTCAAGTTTATGTCCACATCAAGAACATGATTTACTGCTGGCAAACCATCGATCGGCCACTACGATCATGCCGCCACGCATACTCGCCTTGTACTCCACTTAACGGCGAAACTCGGATAATCCCATATCAGCCACCGAGCGGGCCAAATGCCGATTAAGCATCATGGCTTTGACATTCAGATCTTAAATACATACGGTGTGAAACCGCTTGGTGAGATCGGTTGTCAATTTATGCAGGGAATCATTTCGAATATTAGCTATTTTGGCGTGAATACGGCCGATTTTTCTTTTGGCCTTTAACCGATTTCGGGAACCTTGCTTCTTTCTACTCAATCTCCGGGAGAGGCGACGAAGTCTATTCAACAATCGTTTATGCGCCTTGGGTCCTTCTACCTTCGGGAGCCATAAAGCCTAGCGGAAAACACGGTGATGATTTCCAAAACATCCTTCGCCAGATCTTCCTCAAACGTGGTGTCTTCACCCTGATTGAGAATGACTACTTCAACACTTTTCGCTTCACAAATAGCGAACACGAGCTCCGCTCCAAATCGCAACAATCGGTCGTGATGCGTGATTACCAAGCGCCCAATATGTCCTTCAATAATATCGTTAAGCAGTCGTTTGAGCCCTTTTTTGTGGTAATTCATCTCGGAACCAAGATCGGAGACAACTTCGAATGTCCAGCCTTGGCGGGCGCAATACAATTCGAGAATCTGCTTGTGTCGTTCCAAATCATTGTTTTGCTCATGACTGGAAACACTGGCATAGGCGATAGTGCGCCGCTCTCCACTAGAAAGATGATACTGCTCGGCAATAAGTTTCGAAAGGTCATAACGCCTATGTCCGGAAGTCGTTCGAACAGGCGTCAGCTTTCCCGCCGCCTCCCAGCGCCGAAGCGTAGTAATAGAAACACCCAAGGCTTTGGCAGCTTTACCTATGGCAACAATAGAATCCATTATGGATATTATTGCACAGGTATGGACAAATGTCAAAAGAGCTGTTCCTTACCCTGGCCCAGATTCTTTACTTTTCTTTATTGCAACTCTCCATTTTGGTCTTAACTACCTCAACTAACACCGAAAAACTTTTTCCCCTCCCTTTTTTGTATCTATCGACTTAGAACATGACTCCAGGGAACTGGGATAAGGTCTTATAATCTTTAACAAGATTTTAATATGGCTACATGGCCGAACCAAGACTGGAACAAAAGGGAGTTTTTGTGCTTACAAAGTCAATTCAACTAAAAAAAACGTTACCCCAGACTTCATGAAAAAATGTTGGTTGCACCAAAAATGGCCATTTCCAGGCCGTCCAAATAGATGGCCAGCGGGCGAGCTTCTGGTAAACAGCCGGAAAATCGGTTCGCTCGGCAGTCCCAACAAATCGGTTGAATCGGAATTATCCTGCCAAAAAACGAAAATCGAAAATTCAACTATATAAATAAATCTATCAAGATTTCATAACTATCAAAAAGGCCAACTAACTATTTTTATTTTTGGCTATTTTTTTCCAACGACAAAACTGTGAGATACTCCAACTACTCCAGGCCATATTCATAACTGGCTGGGAAATCTTATTTTTTTCTTTTTTTAGCCTTGGTTTATGGCACAGTGCTATCGTTAACAACAACCCTAGTCCCACCAGTTTTAATTAACTCGCCACCATCATTTGAATACGTGTAAGTTGTTGAATTATCGATTTTATGATTGACAGAAAAAGTAAATGACGGTGGATCAGTGCTTAAAACTATAGTTAATGGACCGTATAAAATATTCTTGTCTATAACTAAGCCAGCTAAAGTCACCAAATCTGCGTAGCTAGTAGCATATGTGGTTTGTTCTATATAAAACGCTTCTTGTGCTACAGCTACAGCGTGATAAGCATTTTTAGCAGCTGATTCCATAGCATCTTGTCGATAACGGGCATATTGCGAGATAGCAATAGCAGCTAATATACCTATAATAGCCACCACAACCAATAATTCTACCAGAGTGAATCCACCCCGGTTTGATTTGCACACCGGATGAGTCATGGGGGGAATCTCCGAAAGGGGGGACATGTTAATTTCTCCTACCTGTAAACAGGTAGCCGACAAACGGAATTGCAAAATTGGGACCAAACCCAAATTGCAGCCAACAACTGATTTTCAAACACTTTAGCCCTACATTTCTATTTTTTTAATTTTGTGCCACCACCGTCATGGTCGGGGAGTCTCGACTTGATTGTAAAAACAGATTGTTGACTTTGGTTTTGGTGTGAGAAACATTACGAGCGCACATTATTGATCAACCGGTAAAAACCCTCAAAAACCTGAATCCTTAATTTTTTATGTCAGTAATTTCAAGATGTTAAAAATGATAAAAACGAATAAATAGACTTTTTACTGGTCGATCATTATTTTGTATCAGGAAAGCTATGGCTTCTATTTTACTACCGGTTTTAATTAAAAACTTATTAATGAACGTTATGGCTATCCCAAAGGTCAGAATCGGCTGCTGAACTTTCGCTACAGTTTGGATTGTCGGAGTATTAACAGGTTTGTTGTCAAGATGTTCCTCAACTGGGTCCAGGTATTCTTCCTTTGTTACCGAAGTTGTAACAACGGGGAATTCCAGGGGATAGTCTTTTTGGGTTGAAAACTTTCGGAACAGTTTAACAACGAACAGATGAGCAATGAAAGTCAGTAGCAAATGCCGCCTCCAGCCGACCCAAATTCTTGTTTCATAGAGATCTATGCAGAGATAGTTTTTGCACTCTTTGAAGCTTTATCCGTGGACCAGCGTAACAGAATCGGTTTGCGAATGTCCATGGGTGAGGCGTCAGCAGACTCATTGCCCAATGCGTATTTAATTGACCCGTCCTCCAGCTCTCTCCTCCAGCTCTCTTATGTACAGCCAGACTTCTTCTACCGGATTTACCTTAATGGGAATTGACCACCCTCAGGCATTTATCTCTTGCCACAATTTGGCCATTGGAACCAGTTCCGAGAACCACATAATTTCTGATGAAGTTTTCAATATTAGGAATGGAATCCACTCTGATTGGCAGCAAAGACAAGACTTCTTTTTCAGGTATCTGGCCTTTTCCGGAATATTCTGGGACCGCCATCAGGGAACGCACCAGAACTGCGAGATGGTCGCAAGGTATGTCAGCAAAGTAAATCACAGGCCTTGGGGGACTTTGCTCAGGAAGTCATAGCTGAGTCCAAAGGAGCTGTCAATTCCAAGGTATTTAGCCAAAAACAACCTTGCGTCCCAGAGTATTATGATCAAATCCAAAACCAATGAATTCTTGGTTTTAAGCTCAACATCATCTGGGACGAGGCAGTTATTGCGCCATTTGTCGTGACTAGCCTCAAACCAGAGCTTATACATGTAGAGAGCGTAATTAAGGAAGCAGTGGCCAAGGGAACTACCATATCCTAATGACACTAATCAAACAATTTGCTTTCTTGCCTAAATTACCACAATACTGGTGGGCCGCTCCGACCGTATGGCCCCTTTTTTTGGTAACAACGCAGCATACCATCGTCATCCCATTTTGCATCTCACATGAAGTGGTACATGTTCCGAGTACTTTGGGGATCGCCGAGGTTAAGGCCAACTACTTTGGATGCACTTGCGGCTAAGGTCGCTAATGGCGCCTTGTGGATGAAATTTTCAAAGTGCTGATGTTGTTCTTGGAGCCATAAAAAAGATTTGAACAGATTGAGGTGGCCATTGAAAAGGTCATTAAATTCTCCTTGGAGAAGATGTTTGATGCCTGACTCTGAAATATGTCGGGACAACCTACGGGAACAACATTTAACATAGATCAACCGGTAAAAAAACTCCAAAATCCTGAATTCTAAAATTTTTTATAAGTAATTTCAGGATGTTAAAAATGACAAAATCGTTAACATGGGGTTTTTACCAATCAATAAACGTAGACAGAACCTCCAGTTATTCGCTGGATTAGCGTCTTCGCAGCTTCCCAGGGCTTCTGCCCACATATTGAACATACATGAGCTGTTGCTAGGATACCGAAGGAACAACCAAATGTTAAGCAAAAATATAAATCATTTGGTGTTGGACACCAAGGTCAATGAAATCACCAAAATCCCTAACTTACCAAGTTAAATCGGCTATGCCTTTTAAGTTGTATATCTGGCGGGCAAAAAAAAATTTTTTTTGCAAAATAACGGGACTTATTCAAGCAAAAAAACCGAATTGTATGGTTACTGTATTTTCATTAACATTTTCAATTGATATACTAAAGCCACCATATACTGTTTGGACAGTACTGTTGGCATTGATAATTACCAATTTGCCACTTACTGCGCCATTCCCTTGACTGGCTCGGCTGCTGACCAAATAGTAAACAATTCCGCCATCCACAGTAACACTATTGCCATACACAGCTCCGTGCCCAGCGGTCACGCCGCCGATAACTGAGCCCTAAACTGGTGTACCTGGTAGTGGCAGTAGTACATCTGGATACCCAACTGTGACCGCACCAACAGTGACCTGATTTCCGAAAATGTCATTGTTATAGTACATAGTCGCTCCGCCGACTACGCTTCCAGCATAATTGCTTAGCAGAAACTCGAGACAATGACCGCTAGAGATATGGGCCAACGCGTTTATTAACACTACATCTTGTGGTACGTCCCTTTGGAACAACAGCGACGCACTCCTTTAAAGACCGTTCTTGAAAAACTGACATAAAGTTTCTCACACAAAATGGCCACCCACCAAAGGTGAGGGCGACCGCGGTGGCTGAGATGCTAATAACAACCTAGCGGGTTGGATACCGCTTTCCCTCGTCAACCGACTCTTGCAAGCCCCTAGGCTTTAGCCTAGGGGGTAGTTGACATCGTCTGTGACATTTCCGCTTGGACGGCAGAAATACCCACCGGCCCATATAGGGCCTTTCCAAATATTGCTTCTGCAAGGCCGGAGATGACCTCATTAATTTATGGGCAGTCCGGTCTTTAATCAGTTGAACTAACTTGCATATAGTTATTTTTGGTAATATCGAGATAAAAAGATGTATATGAGCGCTTGAAATGCGGCCTTAAATTGTTTTACGATTCTTTAGCGTAATTTTTATGAATTAATTATATTAATTATAGTGTTATATAGTCAATCGTTGTTTTTTTATGCTATTCCGTAACTCATGTACGATGATGGTGCATTTGGAACACATTATGGATACCATGCCTATGTTCAGTCACTGGCAATCATCCTCAACGAGGTGGCATTTCATCTTTAAGGATTTTTCCATAAAAATGCGGCTTATGTCAAGAAAAAATGCTTAAGCCCCCAGCTAAAGCTGGTAAGTTTAATTCTCCAAGAGCTAAGACAATAAATTGAGTAAATTAATTTATGATCAACCGGTAAAAACCCTCAAAACCTGAATTCTTAAATTTTTTTGTCAGTAATCTCAAGATGTTAAAAATGATAAAAACGAAAAAATAGACTTTTTACTGGTCAATCATTTATTGAGTTTTTTATATGATCGAAAAGATAAAAGGTTAAAATTAGCAAATAACGGATAATTTTAAATTATAGTTAGCGACATTTAACTGACTAAAAGTTCGAGAAGAATGGTTTTTGTTGTTTCATCATTAATATGAAGGGCTGACAAAAAAATAGCTTAAGACCTTATGTTCCAAAAATACGGCTCGAAAGCGACTGGCTGGCTAGGCATTAAATTTTTGGTCGTTCACTCACCAATCCAGCGCTGGCTCAGGAGGTTATATTACCCTAAAGCCGGCCTTGGCGGCTGGCAAAATAAATAGCAAAAAGTATACACGTAAAGCTTAATAATATTTTATCAAAAAATGCTTACCGATTCAAGAAATAATATTTTTACCTGGTAGGGATGTCCTAATTTAGTTGCCACAAAGTTTCCACCCATTTAGCGACCAGACTGTTCATCATTGCCCAGTCAATTAAACCAGTTATGAACACTAAAAAGCTTCGGTGTTTTGAAAAAGCTGCGGCTTTTTGGTTTAACTAAGCGCTAAATACTGTGTCTGTATAGTCTAGAATTCGTTTATGTCGTGGAAAAGGTAGTTGAATATTATTTGAGGGGCAGGTAAGCCGGAAGGAAGAGGCGAGTGGAAAATTTAAGAGAAAATGTAGGGGGGAGGGACTCGGCTCAAGGGTATTGGTTAGGGTAGCCAGCAACTGGGGGACACTTTGGACCAGCAAAATTAGGTCATTTCAACCAGGCCAAAACACTATTTATAAATGGCCTTAGATGAGTCCCCTGAGCGGATCCCAGCCTGCCGCACCTTGACGAAATTCGCCTCAAAGGCCTTCTCGGGATAGGCCTTCCAACCGTCGTCTTGTTTTTGGCAGAAATAGGAAAAGTATGCCTGGTCGATGGAATCTGCTCCAGACGAGCCAACAAAAGTCCCATCTTTTTTCAAATCATTGAGCCCGCAACAGCCGCTCTCAAAGGCGTAAATATTTCCGTCCTGATAGTGAAAAATTAACCGGTCTCTGGTCAGGGACAGTTTTAATATCACTTACGAAAGGCCGTGTCCGTCCAAACCGATGATAATAAATTGGACGATAGACTGATCCAAGTTCGCCAGAAAATCCTTTAAAAGTGTCAATTGGCCTTGAGCTGAGTGCTTGGCTTCTTCTCGGCCGTCAAAATTGCCATCAAGTTCATAAGACAAACTCGTAGTCGAGAGAATTTACAGTCAGTTATGGCTGCTTGTCGGCTGAATTTGAATAAATTCTGGCCGCCAATGGAGCGAAAAAAAAGCGGCCAAATTTGGTAAATTCTGCCGCGCTCTAGAATATTTTCAAATGTTTTAGAAAGAGTAGCTCATGGTGACCCGGCCCTCAAGATAGGGAACTGTCGGATCAAGGGTGGTGAGATTGCGGTAGTAGGCTTCAATCAAATTGGACCCGTACAGCTGGGTCGTTAGGGTCAGGACCGGGGAGAGGTTAAAATCACGCCAGATCCTGGCGTCAAGGAAGGAGGAGGCCCCCAAGGCGGTCAAGAAATAATTATTGATGTAATTTCCGTCACCGGCATAACGAAGCAGGACCGAGGCGTTAAAGAGAGTTGGGTCGCTAAAGTTGACGCCGAAATAGGCTGACAAATTGCGGCCGCTGTGAAGGCTTAACGAATGGAGATTACCGGTGGAATTAAGATAATTGAACATCGTGGCCAGTTCAAAGTTTAAGCGGCCGTCGATGATGCTTTTTTGGAGATTGAGTTCCAAACCGGTCAGATCGGATTTAGGCTGGCTGCGATCTAGGCCCGCTTGACCAATTTGGCCGGCGTAGACCGACATTCTGGCCCGGAAACCCCAATCGGGCCTGAAAAATTGGACCCCAAGGCCGCCCATCAACAAATCCGAGGGCGCCATTGAGAACCATGGGTTATCCATAGATAAAGCTGAGGGGCGGCCTTTGAGGTCGGAGCTCTTTCTAGCTGTCAGCGAGGCACCAAGTGACCACTGCTCATTTAGCCGTAAATCAGCTCCGAAACCGTAGGTCATAGTGTCAAAACCCAGCGATGACTGGAGAGTTTCACTTGGGGACCCAAATTGATCTTGGATACTGCGATCCCAAGCCAGACCACCGGAGAGTGTCAGCCGGTCGTTAAAAAAGAGCTTAGAGCTTTCTAACCTGGCCCCCAGGGCGGTGGAGCGCATTTGAGTCGGGCCGTCAGACGAGATAGCGTTTTTGGGGGCGCTATGATCGGAAATCTTAATCTGGTATATTTGATTGGTAAAGGCAAGCGGATGAGGGCGGTTCGGACGGTCGAGTAGGTCCAATGACGACTGCCACCCTCCAGAAAAAAGGGAATCAAAAGTTAGCGGGGCGTTGGGCCAAACGTCTGGATGCTGAGCATCCAGGCCAGGCTTGGAGGGCAACGGAGTAAACTCGGAACCGATGTCGCTGAGGGACATTTCAGCCGTCGGCCGGGTAAAATGGGAGTAGCCCTTTAACTCTGGGTCGGCTAAAGCGACCGAAAGTGGGAAAAAGGAAAATATCAAGATTAATAATAGAAATTGTGTTAACCTTGAGTTCATGGCCAATACCAGTGTAAAAAACTTTGTGACTTAATTAAGAGGCCCAAATCGGAGCCAACTCCGATTTTTTCTTATTATATAGTTCTCGCCGGATCCTGTCAAGATTTTCGTAAATAGATTTGACAAAGGTGCAGCAACTCCGGTGGCTTCCATTAGCCGGAGCAATATAGCTGCTTTTTCTCTAGATAAATTACTTATCTTTTCTTTTTCCAGTACATTCAAGAACCTTTAGCCGCACCTCAGGCAGTTGTTATGGGGAGCCGGTTTTTTTTAATTGACTTTGGCCTAAGGGCTAAAAGCGTTATAATAATTTTGACAGCCTGGCCATCTCCAATTGCCTTACCAAAACGATAGCTTTTACCAAACGGGCAACTACCGGAATTATTATACCACCTACGAAGAGCTGCTGAGTATTTACTTAATTGTAGTCTAACTTTATAAGCAGCAATTGAAAGTCAGCCAATATTGACATCCTTAGGCTGACGTCATGGTCAGAGTATCTGAGCAATTTTAATCACCGGTGCTGCAGAAATACTTAAAATAACGGGAACCGATTGCTGGAGGAATTATCATGGTCGCCAAAACCAACGCCCTGCGAATACTGCAAGCCGCTAAAGTCGCCTTTACTGCCTGCGAGTATGATGTCTCTGATGGTGAGCTCTCCGGCGTTGCGGTCGCTGCTAAAATTGGAAAAGATCCGGAGCGAGTCTTTAAAACGTTGGTCACCGAGGGTAAAACCACTGGGCTGAACGTGTTTGTCATCCCCAGCAATGTCGAACTTGATCTCAAAAAAGCGGCTCGGGCGGTTGGTGACAAATTTATAGAGATGATAAAGTCCAAAGAACTGGAACCGAAAACGGGTTATGTTCACGGGGGCTGCTCCCCAATAGGGATGAAAAAGCAATTCCCGACTTTTATCGACGAAACGGCCCAGTTGCATGACGCTATCAACGTCAATGGCGGCCGCATTGGTCTTCAAATTGAACTTTCGCCCGACGACTTGGCCAAACTGACCGAGGCCCAGTTTTGTGATCTGTTTTGAGAAAGGAATCATCATCAGCCAGTTTAAGAAAAATACATCCGGTCGCAGTGTTCAATAAAAAATATCGTCTCTAATTGCGTTTCTCTTTTTTTAATTCCACCAAAACCTCCGTTCTCCCGCCGACCACCAAGGCCACCCTGTATAGGTCATGGTCTTCTCCCCAATAGTCTCTGGTATAAATTTTATCATCTAACTGCTTGATGACCTCTTTGGCCAGGGCCGACATCTTCGGCCGCCGGTCTTTTAGGGGGCCAATAACCTTTTTTTGAGCCTCCAAGGAGCGGTCAGGGCAGTATTTGATTTCAATGACGAATTGGGTCCCATCTGGCGCCCACAAACGGGCCTCACGGTTAGCTGCGGAAATTTCCATCTCAAGTTTGGCTTCGGCTAATAACATGGCCATTTGAAAGAGCGACTGATAATGGGCGTCACCGGGCGTCTGGCTGCTGTCTGGGAACTGGGCCAGAAAATTCCTGAAGGCGTTTTCAAAGCCCTCGGCCTCAAGTTTGATTAGAGAGCTGACCATATGACAGGCTTTCTGCCAGGCCTCCCAAGGTTCCTTTATGGGCTCTAAGGAAAGCAATAGCGGGATTAGGCCCGCCCTGAGCTCAAGATTCGGAATTTTCAAAAAAAATTTATTTGCTCCCAACGATTTCTTAACTCAAGTTGCGGTCAGATAACCACTTTGGAAGAGCACCGGAATCGGTTTTAACTGTTCTCCAAGTACTATCGTATTATGCGAGGGGACGATGGATTCTTCGTTTCTAAATACTCTTAAATCGGCCAGGCCGGGTTTAATGAGTTCGGCCAGAAAACTCGGGATTTCTTCCGATTGGTACCAGTAGTCACTGAAAAGGTTATTATCAAAGACAGACA
>JAISWF010000221.1 GCA_031271165.1 Deltaproteobacteria bacterium | reverse complement strand
AGCCATTTTGTTACCTCCATGACCCTCAAGGTTGCTACCGGCTGGAGCAGTTAAGTTGCCGGGCGGGTATTTCAACACCGCTAGGTATATGCGCCTTTCCACGGCGCACTAAAAATACTCCAAAAATCAAAGGGCTTTTGGGATATATGTAACCTTGCGCCGCTAAATTTTTAGCGGTCGAACCATAATACAGGAAGGAATGTGCAAGGCCACAATTTTTAATTGGCGCGCCCGAGAGGATTCGAACCTCTGACCTACGGATTCGTAGTCCGGCGCTCTATCCAGCTGAGCTACGAGCGCGTTTAATTGATTTGTAATCAGGTTGCGTTTTTTCTCCGCAACTAGAATTTTGAATATTACCATAGAAGGCGTATCCAAGCAAGTTTTTTTTCTCAAGCCGCTTGTTTGGAGAGCTCCCTGAGGCCAAACAAATCAAAGGCCGCCATGACCTCCTTTGGCGGTCAATCAGATAACGGTTATTGAAAAAGGCCAACAAGACATAGAAGGGACATTGGCTAAGATGCTTTTGCTGTTATCGCTCGTAACCAATACTCCCTTTCCCATATTAAAGAAGCACAAACGGAAGGCCGCATTTCATTATTCTACCAGAAAAAACAATATGTATGTCGCCATTACCTGGGCCAAGCGATTGGGTTATTTAGCTTAACCTGAGATAAAACGTCGGCCTTGGGGTAATGACAAGGAGCAAATTGCCCTTCTTTTATTGCGACCTATAGTTTAAACGGGAAGGCGGATTTAGACCCTCTCAATTCAGAGCATCGTATCCAGTCTCGCAGGTTCGGATGCGCATGGCGCTTCTGAGGTCGTAACTGAATATCTTGCCGTCACCTATCTTGCCAGTAAAGGCAGCTTCCTGAATGGCCTTAATAGTCTTAAGCTCCCACTCTTCAGATGAAACGACGATCTCAAATTTCACTTTGGGCAAAAGGCTCACATCAACTTTACTGCCGCGAACCAGCTCCGAGTAACCTTTTTGAGTACCGCAGCCCATGACCTGAAAGACGGTAATTCCGTTGACCTCTATAGCGTTTAGGGCCGATTTGACGTCCTCATATTTTTCCTCACGGACGATGGCTTCAATTTTAATCATTTTTGGCAAACCTCATTTGAGTGCAAAATAAATTTAATCCAGGCCGTTAAACGATGGATAAGCGTTCTCACCGTGCTGGGAAATATCCAGTCCCACCAATTCGTCTCGCTTGGAGACTCTTAGGTCGGAAAAAGCCCTGACCAGACCGGCCGCAATAATGGTCCCGATGGCGGCCACGGCGATCGATATAGTAATGGCCGCCACCTGGGCCAAGAACTGGGCACTGTGACCGTAGATCAAGCCTTCAGTGGCTCCTTCATTGATCAAGGGGTTGGCGAAAACGCCGGTCATCAGTCCGCCCCAGATGCCGCCAATGCCATGGCAGCCGAAGGCGTCCAAGGCGTCGTCAATTTTAAGCTTCTTTTTAACAAAAATTATCCCAAAATAACAGACCGGCCCGGCTGAGGCTCCAATAATCAAAGAGGCCCAAACGGGAACAAAACCGGCGCCCGGAGTTATGGCCACCAGGCCCACCACCACGCCGGTGCAGGTGCTGATGAGGGTCGGCTTACTTTTCATGATGACGTCGATGGCCATCCAGGACAAAAGGCCGGAGGCTGTAGCCACGGCGGTGGTCATAAAAGCGTGAGCGGCCAGCTCGTTAGCGGCTAGAGCGCTTCCGGCATTAAATCCGAACCACCCGAACCACAGCATGGCCATACCTAAAGCCACAAAAGGGACGTTATGCATACGATAGCTGGTATTCTCATAACCGTTGCGTTTTCCCAAAAGGATGCACAGAACCAATCCGCTAACCCCACTGGAAATATGGACAACGTTTCCGCCGGCGAAATCAACCGACTTAAGGCCGTCGGCCCCCAGAAGACCGCCCGCGCCCCAGACCATATGGGCCAAGGGATAATAGACGATGACAGACCAAAAGGCGATGAACAAAAACAAAGCCTTAAATTTCATGCGGCCGGACACTGCGCCAGTGATGATAGCCGGAGTTATGAGGGCAAACATCATCTGGAAAGCGACAAAGGCCAGTGCCGGTATGGTCGGAGCGTAGGGCACAATGTCTTTGAAACCCAAACCTTTGAGGGCAATGTTGTCAAGAGACCCGATGATCCCGTAGTTGTTGCCGCTAAAGGCCAGAGAGTAACCAAACAAAACCCACATGACGATGCCCAGCCCCATGATAAACCCTGAGGCCATGATGTTGTTGATGACATTTTTTCGTCTCCCAAGGCCTCCGTAAAAAAAACCGAGGCCGGGAGTCATGAAAAAAACCAGAGCCGTGCAGACAAGCAAAAAAGCGGTGTCTCCGCTGTTCATAAAAAAACCCCCAAAATCAACACATGATTTGTTCTTGGAATCGGCCTAAAAAAAATTGAACCTAAAATCCATTTCAGGTCCACTGTCCTCTTGGAGGCAGCAAGCCCTCTTTGACGATAAAACGGGCCACGTAATCAGCTCCCGCCCCGTTTTTAAGATCGGCAAAAGTGAAGGGCCGCCCCTCTCGCATAAGTCGACTGTCACGTTCCATAACGCCGATATCGACACCGACATAGGGAGCTAAATCGACCTTGTTAATAACCAGTAAATCCGAACGGGTAACCGCCGGGCCGCCTTTGCGAGGAATTTTGTCTCCCCCGGCGACATCAATTACATAAATAAATAGATCGGCCAGTTCCGGGCTAAAGGTCGCTGAAAGGTTGTCACCGCCGCTTTCGATCAAAATCAGTTCCAAACCCGGATGGCGGTTTATCATCTCCTCGATGGCCCCAAGGTTCATGGAAGCGTCCTCTCGGATGGCCGTGTGTGGGCAGCCGCCAGTTTCCACTCCCAAAACCCGATTAGCGGGCAGAGCCTCATTTTTAATTAAAAAATCAGCATCCTCACGTGTATAGATGTCGTTGGTGATTACAGCCATGTTGTAGTGGTCTCTAAGTAAAAGGCATAATTGCTCAATCAAAGCCGTCTTGCCTGAGCCAACCGGGCCGCCGATACCGACTCGGAGCAAATCATTGGTCATTTTGATATCCCCACTGGCGATCCTCACGCCAATTTATAACCATGACTTTCATGGCCGGCTCCTCAGCTTCTAAATAGCCTGACTCTTTGCCGCTCATGGCGGGCTTTGAAAATGGACAGGGCCAAAAGGTTGGAACCAATGTCTTGCTGCTCAATTAAAACAGCCGCCACCGACACCGCTTGGACCACCGGGCCCAGGGCCACCAAAATTCGCTGGAGTTCACCCTGCCCCAAAGGCAGGCACCGAGCCGCCGCTGCCGTCTGGTTTTGCACAAAGCTCATGGCCCAAGCCTCATTGACCGCTTGAACAGACTCTTCTCCCAGTCCCAAAGCCGCCGCCAAAAGAGCAAACCCGCAGACCTGCCCGTAATTGAGGTCCCCATCAAGCCAGTCGGGGATAAGAAGTAAATTCTCCAAAATCCTTGCGACCGCCCGTCCGCCTTCGGTCTCTTCGAGCCGGTCTTCAAAAGTGTCCCTCAGGGCCAAAGACAAATTATCAAGCTCCCAAAATTTCCCGGCGTCTTGACCAACAGCGGCCAGAAAAGCCTGACTCAGGATCGGAAGATCAAGGCGGCCAACGCCCTGAGTTAAACAAATTTTTAGATGCCGACTGAGACTTTGGGAGTCAGTTATCTCGGCTTCAGCACACAATGTCTCAAGGCCTTTGGACCATGAGAAAGCTCCCAGCGGCAGCGTTGAGCCGGACAAATACATCAGGGGCCAGCTGGAGATTTCGTTCCCTATAATCGATTTGGATTTTTTTTCCATTTCCTTAAATATACCTACTTAAAATGAGTACCATCTTAATTTCTTTCTTAAATAAATCCTGATTGCGACCCAGCTAAACCGTGCCCAGCCTGGGCCAGAATATGGAAGACTCCATTGGCTCCGCTCCAGTCTAATCGAATCATCTATTGAGCGGCCGGCGCCGTTCACCGGCTAAGGGCGGGCATGGTCATGGCTGCCTGCCAAACCTGGACCCCCTTCCGGTTCAAAGGGTTTTTGTTCAGTGCTAATCTTGAGTCCAAGACTTCGGCAAATAGCCTCCAAAGCTGGATCTGGTTCAAAACTCAGGCTCAGATGGCCGATTTCGACTGCAGCGTGCCTGTTGCCCAGGTGATACGCAGCCCGGGCCAGGGTCAGCCAGTCGTCCCCGCAGGCGGTCACGACCGGCTGAGGGGACGATTCGATCCTGACCAGCCGTCCATCTTCGGCCGACAATAAATCTCCGGTTTTAAGGGTCAGCCCCCGGGGAAGGAACAAAGCCGCCTCGGTCCCGTCCTCCAGTCTAACTCGCTGGCGTCCTAAGCGGCGCTTTTGAAAATCAAGCTTAAGCACCGGGAGATTGCTTCGGCCAGAGTGGTTTTTAACCACCTTAGTCAGTTCCATAGGTTGCTTCTCAACCATCAGAAAAGAAAATATTTTTGGGCCAGCGGTAGCGTCTGGGCCGGCTCGCAGACCAAAAGCTCTCCGTCCGCCCTGACCTCATAGGTCTGGGGATCGACGGTCAGCTCGGGAGTGGCGTCATTTAAAACCATGTCCTTCTTTTTCAGATCTCTGGTCCAGCCGCAGCCAACCAACTTCCGTTTCAAACCCATTTCTTTGAGTTTTTCCTCCAAGTCATTTTTGACGGCCGAAGGGGCCACAAAAGTCAGGCTCAGGCAAGAGGCCGCAGCCCCATAGGCTCCAAACATCGGCCGATACCTGGCGGGCTGGGGGGTAGGGATGGAGGCATTGATATCGCCCATTGGAGCACAGGCAATGGAGCCTCCTTTGAGGACCAAGTGGGGTTTGACCCCAAAGAAGGCCGGTTTCCAGAGCACTACATCGGCCAAAAGTCCTGGTTTAATTAAACCCACAAACCCATCAATGCCGTGGGCTATGGCTGGGTTGATGGTGTACTTGGCCAAGTACCGCTTGATACGGTTGTTATCATTGGTGGTATCCCCTTTGAGCCTTCCCCTTTGCGCCCTCATCTTGTGAGCGGTCTGCCAGGTCCTGATGATCACCTCACCGACCCGGCCCATGGCCTGAGAATCGCTGGAAAGCATTGAGATAACCCCGAGGTCGTGCAAAATGTCTTCGGCCGCTATCGTCTCCCGCCGGATTCTGGAATCGGCAAAGGCCAAATCCTCGGCCAATGATGGATTGAGGTGATGACAGACCATGAGCATGTCTAGATGCTCGTCAACGGTGTTAATGGTATAAGGTCTGGTGGGGTTGGTTGAAGAAGGCAGGACGTTGGGCAGTGAGCAAACTTTTATAATGTCTGGAGCATGACCGCCGCCGGCCCCTTCGGTGTGGTAAGTATGAATGGTACGGTTTTTAAAGGCTTTAATGGTATCCTCAACAAAACCGCTTTCGTTTAAAGTGTCAGTATGGATGGCCACCTGAACCCCGAACTGGTCGGCCACTGTCAGACAGCAGTCAATGGCTGCCGGCGTAGTCCCCCAATCCTCGTGAAGCTTTAAGCCGACCGCACCGGCGTTAAGCTGTTCGATGAGTCCCTCCGGGGTCGAGGAGTTGCCCTTGCCTAAAAAGCCCAGATTCATGGGCCAAAGATCGGTTGAAAGGATCATCTGGGCCAGGTGCCAGGGCCCGGGGGTACAAGTCGTGGCGTTGGTCCCAGTGGCTGGGCCGGTCCCGCCCCCAATCATGGTCGTGATCCCGCTGGTCAGGGCCTCCCAAATCTGTTGGGGAGCGATGAAGTGGATATGGGTATCAATACCGCCGGGGGTCAGCAAAAGTCCCTCTCCTGCAATAATCTCAGTCCCTGGTCCAATTAGAATATCGACACCGTCCTGGATATCAGGATTACCGGCCTTTCCAATCGCCAAGATCCGGCCGCCCCGGAGACCCACATCGGCTTTGACGATCCCTGAAGCATCGACGACGACGGCATTGGTGATGACCGTATCGGCGGTCCTGGGATCGGCCGATGGGCTTCGGCCCTGCCCCATCCCATCGCGGATGACTTTTCCGCCCCCAAAGGAGACCTCATCTCCGTAAACCGTCAGGTCCCGCTCGACCTCCAGCCACAGGTTGGTGTCGGCCAATCTAATCCGATCGCCTGTCGTGGGCCCAAATATCTCAGCGTAATGTGATTTGCTGACTTTCGGCATTAGTCATCTTTCCTTTTTGGCTTTAAGCCTTGACTTTAAGGGAGCCCATAACCTCCCCGCGAAACCCGAAGACTGTTCGTTCGCCGGCCAAATCGGTTAAGACCACATCCCGCTCCTGTCCCGGCTCAAACCGAACGGAGGTCCCGGCGATAATGTCCAGCCTTCTGCCGTAGGCCTGGCTGCGGTCAAATATTAAGGCTGGATTGACTTCAAAGAAATGGTAATGAGAGCCCACCTGGACCGGTCTATCGCCGATATTTTTAACCGTTAGCGTTACCCTGGTCCGGTTTTCATTGACGACAATATCGCCGTCAGCAACCTCAATTTGACCAGCTATCAGCTCTTGCGTCCCTTCAGAAGCAGAGCCAGGCAAATCCAGACTGGAAATGGGCTCATGGACGGTAACCAGCTTGGTTCCGTCGGGAAAGGTAGCTTCCACCTGAACCTCGTTAATTAAGCGGGGGACCCCTTCCATAACGTCGTCGGCCGTAAGCCAGCTCCGACCCTGGCTCATTAATTGGGCCACTGTCAAGCCGTCACGAGCACCTTCGAGGATTTGGAGGCTTATGTAAGCCACCGCTTCGGGATAATTCAATTTTAGGCCCCGGTTTTTTCGTCTTTCGGCCAACAAACCGGCGGTAAAAAGCAAAAGCTTGTCTTGTTCCCTGGGGGTCAGATCCATAAGATTTTCTCCGCTTAAGTGAACCAGATATCTGGAACGTAAACTTCCCGCTGCCAAAGACCAGGTCTGAGTGCCTCCCAGACCTTCAGACGGAAGCGATGAGCCTCAGTGAGGCTGTCGGTCAGCATCTTGGCCAAAAAAAGTTCTCCCAATATCGTAACCCCCCAAATAGGCGCAAGGGACTGGGGCGGACGGGACTGGGGCGGCAAGAGCCCGGGTTGCCGGTTTTCCTTCGGTTTTTCCATATCTTGCCAAAGAACGTTTCGAGCTGCAGTCAGGGCCGCCAAATCGGTCGGCTCACCATGACGGCCAAGGGCATAAAACATAACCGCTATGTGGCGTTCAGCCCAGCCGGCAGGATTGATGAGTTCATCCCCTCCCCCCTGGGACTTCCATACATCTCTTAAGACCAAGCGGCCCTCACGCTTGATGTTAAAAATTTGATGCCAAACTCCCCGCTCAAAACCGTCACCAGAAGCCGGGCGGCCCAAAACCGTGATTTCGCATCCCAAAAGGAACCCCAAATTGGAGACCTCAAAACTGGTTTCAACCAAGCCGTTAGCCCCGGAAAAAACGATAGTTTCAGCCGGCAGCCACTCAATTCCGGCCTTGGGACCAACGTTAACGCTGGTTGACTGGCTCTGGGGCGCCTGGGCTCGGTAGAACTTGGCGGCCGACGGAGTGGTCACCAAGGCCCGAGCTCCCGGTTCCATCTCGGCTTTTATGGTCAGGGCATCACCGCCGACCATCCCGCCAGGAGGATGGAGCAAATACAGATGACAGGGGGCGTTAGGGCCGCTCTCCGGCCGGAAAGGACGCTGGATCCGCAATGGGCCCTTAAAAGATAGCCTTCCCAAACCACACCGGCCGGAGCCGGCAGCCACCGAAAAATCCAGATCGGCTTTCCAGCCGCCAACATGGCCCGAATCGGGCAATGGAGAGCCAGAGCTTTGACTTGGGCCGCCATCAGCAGCCTTTTTAGTCTCTATATCATGGCCGCCGGCGGGACTATATTTTTCCAGCTTCAAAGAGGTCATCAATTTTTGACTTTTTCGCCTGCCCACAGAGCCTGATACTCCCTAAGCCAATTGCCAGCCATTGGGCCGCTCGGATAGTTCCTCATAAACCATTGGCCTAACAGCAGCCTCCAATACTTAAACCGTCAAAAAGCTTTTGATAGTCTCCTCATCAAGGTCTTTCATAGAGCCCTGAGCCACGATGTGGCCTCGTTCCATGATTAAAAATTGGTCAGCCACCTTTCTGGCTACCGGTACCTTTTGTTCAACCTGAAACACGGTCATGCCCTCCTCCCGAGTCAATCGGACGACGATGTCAGCTATCTCGGCCACGATGTTGGGCTGGATGCCTTCGGTGGGCTCATCTAAAATCAGTAAAACCGGATCGGCGACCAAGGCTCTGGCGATGGCCAGCTGCTGCTGCTGCCCGCCGGAAAGATCGCCCCCCCTGCGCCGCCGCATTTCTTTTAAAACCGGAAAAAGGTCATACACACGAGCCGGGACTTTGCCGACGCCGTCGCGCCGAGCCGCCAAAGGGACCTCAAGGTTTTCCTCAACCGTTAAAAGCGGAAATATCTGACGTCCCTGAGGCACGTAACCCAGCCCTCGCCTGGCCCTTAGATAGGGGTGCTCTCGGGTGATATTGGCTCCATTAAAGGCAACTGTGCCGCTGGCAACCGGGACCAGACCCATCAGGCAGCGCAATAAAGTGGTTTTACCAACGCCGTTTCGGCCCATCAGGCAAGTGCATTGACCGGCAGCAACGGTAAAACCGACTTCCCGCAATATGTTGCTCTGGCCGTAGTATTGGCTCAGGTTTTCAACGTTTAGCATACGGTGCCGCCTAAGTAGGCTTCAATGACCCCGGGATGGGCGGCGACCTCATCCATGGTGCCCTCGGCTAAAACCGAACCCTGATGCAGGACGGTCACCGTCCGGGCAACTGAGCGCACAAACTCCATGTCGTGTTCAACCAAGATGATGGAATGAGTTCCTTCCAAAGAGAGCAAAAGCTCGGTCGTCCGTTCAATCTCCCCGGGGGTCATCCCGGCGACCGGCTCATCTAAAAGAAGAATTTTAGGTTCCTGGGCCAAAAGCATGCCTATTTCCAGCCACTGTTTTTGGCCATGAGAAAGGGTGCCGGCTTGGCTTGCCCGCTCATTGGTCAGCCCCACTGTTTCGAGGACAAAGCTGAGCCTGTCCCGATCGCTCTGGCCAAGGCTGGCCGTCAGAGTTCGGAGGACAGTTTTTTTGGCTTTCAGCGACAGCTCTAAATTTTGAAAGACAGACAGGGAATCAAAAACCGAGGGTTTTTGAAATTTTCGGCCGATCCCGCTACGGGCGATAAAAACCTCGTCGTTTTCCAGTAAATTGATGTCCATGTACCAGGCTTCCCCGGTATCAGGCTTGGTGTGCCCGGTAATGACGTCCATTAAAGTGGTTTTGCCGGCGCCGTTAGGCCCGATAACGCATCTGAGCTCTCCGTCGGTTAGATACATGGTCAGCCCGTCTAAAGCCTTAAAACCCTCAAAGCTGACCGAGAGTTCCTCCAAAAAAAGGACGTATCTGAGTTTTCTTTGGCTTTTGGTCTCCCAAGTGGTCAAATCAAGCTTGGGCTTGGAGTGCTTGGGGCTGACGATCCGGTAATTGGGATCAAGGCCTGGATTGACTGGAGGCGCAGCTATGATTTTGGCCATTTAAGCCTCCTTGGGTCCGCAGTTCAAAACCGGAGGTCTTCCCCGGCCAAAGCTTTTTTGGAGGGCTTTTTTAAAGAGCCCGGCCAGTCCCTCCGGTAAAAAGACAGCGATAACGACAAAAAGGGCCCCCAGGGCAAATGGCCAGGCCATGGGCGAAAGGCTGGTCAGGACCGTTTTAGCGTAGTTGACCAAAATGGCTCCGACCACGGCCCCGTAAAGGGTTCCCCGACCGCCTAAGGCCACGCAGACAACAATTTCCACGCTAAAGACCGGAGCAAAGACCCCAGGATTGATGATGCCGACCTGGGGCACATAAAGGGCCCCGGCCACTCCGGCCAACATGGCCGAAATGGTGAAAACAAAGAGTTTAACGTTTTCCACCCGGTAACCGACAAACCTGGTCCTTTTTTCATTGTCACGGATGGCTACCAGCACCAGACCCAGCCTGGATACGGCAATCAGCCGGCAGATAAAGTAGGCCACCAGCAAGGTAACCGCAGTTGCGGCAAACAAGCCGGTCACCACCCCCCGGGAATGGACATCAAAGCCTAAAATGATTTTAAAATCAGTAAAGCCATTGTTGCCACCAAACCCAAGATTATTGAGGTAAAAGGCCAGCATCAGGGCGTAAGTCATGGCCTGGCTGATGATGGAAAAATAAACTCCGCTGACTCGAGACCTAAAAGCCGTCCAGCCGAAAAGGAAGGCCAAAAGTCCCGGGGCCAAAAAAACCAGTAAGACGGCGTACCAGAACATATCGGTCCCCTGCCAGTACCAGGGAAGTTTGTCCCAGCCCAGAAAGACCATAAAATCAGGCAAATTAGATGTCGCATAAACTCCTTGAGCCCCGATGTTCCGCATCAGGTACATACCAAAAGCGTAGCCGCCCAAGGCAAAGAAGGCCCCGTGGCCCAACGAGAGAATCCCCATGTAACCCCAGACTAGGTCCACCGACAGGGCCAAGATGGCGTAACAGAGGTATTTACCAATAAGTCCTACCGCATATGGGCTCAGCCCAAAGCTCCCGTCAGGGGAGCTCAGCCCCCCCGCAATGACCGCAGCCGAGAGAGCCAAAAAAATGGCGGTAAAAATTTTGGTGCTTGAATCAAATACTTTCACGCAAATACTCTTTTAAAAATGTTTCTTCTATAGGTTAATAGTTATTTAAATAAACTTTTTACTTCAAACTAGCTCCCCGGTCCTTTTGCGGGAAAAGTCCGCTGGGATGACGCTGGATAAACAAAATTATACCAACCATAATCAGTATCTTGGCCATGATGGCCCCGTTGAGCGGCTCCAGAAATTTATTGGCCATGCCGATTAACAGGCCGCCCAGGAATGTCCCCCAAAGATTGCCAACTCCGCCAAAAACTACGACCATGAAAGAATCGACGATATAGCTTTGCCCCAAATTGGGGCCGACATTGGTCAGCTGACTAAGTGCCACGCCAGCCATGCCGGCGACGCCGGAACCCAAAATGAAGGTCATGGTATCGACCCGGGAGGAATTGACCCCCATGGCCTGGGCCACATCTCTATTCTGGGTAACGGCCCGGATCTCCAATCCCAGTCTGGTCTTTTGAGTAATTAATAAAATCAGCACAAAAACGAAAAAACAAAAACCAACAATATAAAGCCGGCTGAAAGTCACTGAGAGCTGATCGGTTAAAAACAACATGCCACTCATGAAGGCCGGGGTCTCAACGCTGCGGTTGTTAGACGAAATCAAAATCTTAACCGCCTGCTGAATAATGAGGCTCAAGCCGTAGGTGGCCAATAAAGTTTCCAAAGGGCGGTCGTAAAGGTACCGGATGACGGTTCTTTCAATCAAGCCACCAATCAAGCCGGTCGCAACAAAGGATACCGGAATGGCCAGTATCAAGGCCGCCCCCGGCCGGCCGGGCATGAGCGTCTGAAGACCCCAAACGCAATAAGCCCCCAACATGACCATTTCCCCGTGAGCCATGTTGATTACCCCCATGACCCCAAAGGTAATAGCCAGACCAATGCCGATCAGAACCAGAACCGAGCCCAGGCTCAACCCAAAAAAGACCGTCTCAAACAAGGCGATATGCTGGAACTTGTTGTCCATCACTCTTAAGGTCTCCAGGGCGGCGGAGGCGACGGCCGGATCGTCTGAGGCCGCCCGGGCCCCGATGTATTCAGCCGCCTCCCTGGTCAGGTGTTGCCTGAACAATTCCAAAGCCGCCAGGACTTTTTCGGCCGGGCTGCCCGGATCCCTTAAGGCATTTAAAGCCAGTATCTTTTGGTAATTGAGCCGCACCCGCTGGTCGGTCTCAGAGGTAAGCAAACTTTCGATCACTTGGGAATCGACATCGGCCGACCCGATCAGGCCGGCGGAAGCCTGACGGCGGATAACGGGATTAGGGTTTAAAAGAGTCCGGTTGTTGATGGAGGCTACCAGCCCCTCTCGCTGGCGGTTATTGATACCGACTTTTTTAAGTGAGCTCGGGTCGACCTCGGACAGGGTCATGGTCGAAAAATCAATCAGTCCTTCAGGGGTTAATGAGTAAAACTTTAAAGCCTGGCGATCGACCATCAGGCGGCCTTCCAGAAGGGATTTGAGGACGGCCGTGGCCGCATCACTGGGGTCGGCGTTTAAGCTCGTAATGGCCTCATCACGGTCGGCAACCTTTGAGGAAGCCAAGCTTTTGGCCGCCGATTCGGTCAGAACCAACCCGCCGCTTGATGAGTCAGAGCTGGCTGATTGGTCAATCTGGTCGGCCACATTTAATAGCTCTGGCGGCTGGCCTGAGGACTCTGCTGCGGAGCTGGCGGCTTGTCCGGACGGTAATTGGCTTGATGTTTGAGGTGGGTTGGTGCCGCTGGAAAAGACCAAATCTGGCTCTGTCTCAGCCTGGCTGGAAACTGCGACCGGCTCGGCCGCCGCCAGCTGACTGAAGCCCTCAGGCGAACTCTGGGACTGGTCCGGCGCCGCTGACTCACTCACCCCGGCCGGTTCAGGAGAACTTTGACCCCAGGCTGCTGCCAGCGGCCAAGTCAGAGTCATAACCACCCAGAGAAGGCTGACCAGACGGACAATTTTTAAACCAAATTTCACGATTATCTCAATTTTTCTCAATCATGCAATTGAAAACATATAATAATAGAAAAAGTTAAATTTCAAAAACTTATAGCCTTAACATACTAATTAACTGCCTTAAAGTGTTCAAAATCAGTATCCTAAAACTTGACCCAACCATGGACGCAAAAAGTATTGACAAAAATAACTAAGAACGTTAATATCGACCATGTTGAGGCCAATGCTCCGCTGCTCCTGCTTTCAGGACCTGTTAATGGGACCAAGTAGCAGGTACGCTCCAACGTTCTAAATATATTTTGCCGCCATGAAGGCCGGCCCTCTCCGGGAAAACCGGATGGGTCGGTTTTTTTTATGCCTGACCCCTTAGCGGCAATTGGTCCCGACCGCCCAGCGGCCACCTAAACATCTAAAGACATGTTTTTGAGGATCTTTATGACCTACCTTAATCATTGCCAAATCGGTCCAAAAGCTCTCAAACTTATGCTGCTGGCCTGCTTTTTTGTCTTGGCCAAACCAGCCTCCGCTCACTCGGTGGCCTGGAACCAGCAGCCCTCCGATCAAACCATCACCTTGAGTTTCATCTATTCCGATCAGAGCCCTATGGCCTACAGTCAGGTCAAAGTCTTTTCCCCAGCCGACTCCCAAATCGAATACCAAAACGCCCGCACCGACCGTTCGGGCATATTCGCTTTTAGGCCAGACGTCCCCGGACAATGGTCCTTTGAAGTCAACGACGGTCAGGGCCATCTGGCCCAGGGGGATTTAGTCATCAATTCTCCAGAGCCGGTTGCCGCCGCTGCCGATTCAACCTCGGCCGATACTCCAGCTGAAGCCGCCCTGGAAGCTCCCCTGGCCTCTGGAGGAGCCCCAAAAGTAGGACTGATCCGGGTTTTACTGGGTTTAAGCCTGATTTTAAACTTGGGCCTGATAACTTTTAAAATTTTCCGTCGGCGCCCGAAACCAGCCTGAGCAAAATATATTTAGTCGCCTGTGAAATACTCAAAAAAAAATCGCTGCTCCAAAAAATATAAAAAAAATTGCCGGGCACCTAAAAATTTTTTCTTAAAACATAACATACAAATATACAAAAAAATTATTGT
>JAISWF010000201.1 GCA_031271165.1 Deltaproteobacteria bacterium | reverse complement strand
ATGTCGGGCACAGTCTCCCGTGTCGCTGACAGGTGGTTTGTGAGTATTACGGTGGATACGCCGGATCTTTCGCATCTTCCAAAAGCCGAAAACCAAGGCGCGGCGGGTGTGGATTTGGGCGTCTCCTCTTTGGCGACATTGTCCACGGGAGAGAAGGTGGAAGGACCGAAAGCGCATAAACGCTTGTTGAACCGTCTTCGTCGCCTCTCCCGGAGCTTGAGCAGAAAGAAGCAAGGTTCCCGAAATCGGTTGAAGGCCAAAAGAAAAATCGGCCGCATTCACGCCGGAATAGCTAATATCCGAAATGATTCCCTGCATAAATTGACAACCGATCTCACCAAGCGGTTTCACACCGTATGTATTGAAGATCTGAATATCAAAGGCATGATGCGTAATCGGCATTTGGCCCGCTCTGTGGCTGATATGGGATTCTTTGAGTTTCGCCGTCAAGTGGAGTCAAGGCGAATATGCGTGGCGGCATGATCGTAGTGGCCGATCGATGGTTTGCCAGCAGTAAATCTTGTTCTTGATGTGGACATAAACTTCGAGCCCTTGCACTTTCCATTAGACGCTGGGATTGCCCAAATTGTGGTGTGCAGCATGACCGAGATGTAAACGCCGCCATGAATCTGAAAAATTAGGCCGTGAGTTCCACGGTGTCAGTCTGTGGAGAGGAAGGCTCTGGCCTTATGAGTAATCACAAGGTGAAACCAGCCTCTGCGAAGCAGAAAGTCAGCGCCAAATCTGATGGTTAGATTTGGGTAAGTCTGACAGAACGGTTGGCCAAAAGGCGGCCCTGATAAGCCGCTGCACCTGAAAAGCTACCAATTTTAGCCGGCCGCCATGTGGTTTAAGGCCGATACCGGACCTTGGAAAAGGAGCCATGATGAACATAGTAATCGCTGGCTGCGGAGTTGCTGGCGTCACGGCAGCTGAAACTGCCCGCCAAAAGGAGCCCTCTGCCAACATCACCGTCTTTAGTTTGGAACGGGATGCTCTATATTATAGGCCCAGACTGCCTGAGATTATCAGCGGCAAACTGGAAATTGAGAAGATTTATGCCCATCCAGACAGTTGGTACCAAGAAAAGAATATTGAACTGCGCAAAGGTGAGAGCCTGCTTGAGGTCTGTACTGAAAGCCGCTTGGTCAGGGGCGCTTTAGGTAGCCGCCTCAATTACGATCGGATCCTTATTGCCACCGGGGCTGAAAGCGCCAAGCCCGCCCCGGTTGATTATCAGCTGCCAGGGGTCTTTACCGTCCGCCGGCTGCCTGATGCTATGGCTCTTTTTTACGAAGCCAAGCGTAGCCAGTCGGCAGTTATCGTTGGGGGCGGTTTGTTGGCCCTGGAGATCGGATGCGCCCTGGGAGCAGTCGGAGTCAAAGTTCACATTTTGGAGCGCTCAGAACGAATTCTCCCCAGGCAGACCACTCCGGCCAGCTCGGCCAAGCTTAACTCCTACCTCACTGAAAAAGGTCTGGAGTTCCATTTGGGGGCTTCTTTGGCCTCAGTCAAAGGCCGGGACCGGCTCACTGGAGTGGAGCTGACTAACGGACTGAACCTGTCGGCCCAGATTTTGATCGTGGCTGCCGGCATCACCCCCAACCTCAAGTTGGCCCAGGACCTGGGTCTAAAGACCGACCGAGGGATTGTGGTTGATCATTTTTTGGAGACCACTTTGGAGGACATTTACGCTGCTGGCGATTGCGCTCAGACTCCTGACGGTTTTGGCGGTCTGTGGACCATCGGACGTCAGCAAGGCTTGGTCGCCGGCCACAATCTGGTTTGTGGCCCGACCGAACGCATTGCCTACCAGCCGACCCCGCCGTCCAGTACTCTCAAAGTGGCCGGTCTGGATCTGGTGGCCGCCGGAAATATTGATCCCGACGGCAAGCTCAATTCAGTCGTGGCTGAAACCGAAAAGACCTACCGCAAGGTAGTTGTCGATGTTGACTCCCTTTTGGTCGGCTACACCAATCTGGGCACTACCAAAGGCAACCGGGAACTAGCCGGGGCTCTGGGAACCAAAAAATTATCTGAGCAAACCCTCACCGCCTTAGCCGATCCAAATTTTGACTTTGTTTCTTTTTAAGTTTTTTGGGACTTTTTTTTATTGCATTTTAGGGGCCCCTCTGGGGCCCTTTTTGGTAATCACCAGCCGGAAGCTTTTGAACTGAGGTCGGCCTCGGGTTTGTTAGAGGCGGCACTAAGGGCCTTGAAGGCCGACCTTAAGATCCAACGGGGCTCATTTTGGGCGCCAATGCCTTGGGGCGATCTTAAGGCGGCCGCTGGATAGTGAAGCGGCCTGGGCCGGTCTTTTTTTGGTCGCTTTTTAAAACTTGAGGCGGAGTTAATAGGAAGAGTATGCTCAGAAGTAACTAAACTAACAAACGATAGTTAAAAAAATGGCGATCATTTCCGGTGGCAGTCCCTTTTTGGACCGCTCCGAACAGCGAGCCGACTTAATGTTCCTATGGGTTAAATCAATTGGGTTTGTCGATGTTGATTGAAATTTAGCGCAGTTCGAACAGTATTTTATGATCGACCAAATGCATGCTTTTAATCCGTCCGTTGATGATTTTTTGCTCGCCAAAAATGCTGGTCACCCGCCAGACGTCTTCACCCTCCGGCATTAGTTTATCAACCGCCTCCAAAAACAGCTCTCCATCCTCATCATCCTCAACCCCGGAAGGGATCACGTAAATATTGGACTCGCACATTGATATTCTCCTCGCAGCCCGGAACTGGGCCCAGGAATTATCGGGGACAAAATAACCCCATTATATTGTTCAAGCCCGCAGCCTTCTAAAAAAAGGACTTGGGACTATATTTGATTTGTTATTTCAGGCTTTTGAGTATCTCAACTGCCTTGGTTACCAGATGGGGCAGAGGTTCGCTTTGGAATCCCGCCAAGATGACCCTCTCCTGGGAAAGAGGGATAAATATTTTTATCACCTCAACCTTCATGACCGCTTCAGCAATGGCGGTCGTGATTTCACCCATCATGGAATTGCACCATGCCACGGCCATGGGGGCCACCAAGGCATCAACCTTGGGCAGGCAGACTTGGATGGCATTTTCCCCAGTGGCACCGCGGTTGGCCCTGGCTTTCATCATGTTCTCGGTGGCCGTGGTATTGGCCCCCAAAGCCCAAATCTCCAGTGATTCCTGAAATTCCCGGCGGATCTCTTTAATAACCGCCGCCCCAATGCCTCCACCTTGACCGTCTAAGACGGCTACAATGGGCCCACTTTTAAAATGTCGATCGGCCATATTCAGTCTTCTATAGTCTTTTCCAAGTGAGGCAGGGTTTCCGGACGGCGGCGATCGACATATTTGTCCTCGCCCGCTCTTCTAGTCATGTTTTCGTAGAGCCCGTCATCAACCCTGACCAGCTTGGTAAAACCCTTGTCTCTGAGCTCGCAGTCAAAGAGCTTTTTTTTGATGGTCGGGGTCGAAAGAAGCCGATCTACCGGTTTTCCGCACCAGGGACAAACGCTGAGCGGAAAATCGCGAGACATTTGCTCAAAGTCAAAAGTCGGGACATGCTCGCAGTCAGGGTTGTCTTTGGAGTGTTGGTACGTGTATATCGGCATTAGGGCCAAATTCTTAGGTTAGATGTCCTTTGGTCGGGAAAAGCACCAAGGCCGCCGCAGGATTGTCTTAAACCCAAAAAAGTTGGTTTGATGCTCTAGCCCAAAGAGGGCCTAGCTGTCAAATAGGAATAAATTAAAGGTCAAGGCCAGCTTTGGGGCAAAAATAAAGCCTATCAAGATTTAAATCTCAATAGGCCTCCCTGACCGAATACTTTCAAGGCAAAACTCGACTTTATTACAGGCGACCATGAGCCAGTTTTTCAGCGATCGCTAATCAATAGGCCTTTTAGGCTGTACTACCTTTAGCTTTCGTTTCCAGTTTGCCGGAGGACTTCGTATCCATACCTTAAATTAATTATAACGTCGGGACCGACAAAAAACAAGGGTTATATTTTGGGGCCAGTAAAAAAGTGAGGCAAATTTAACTTTAAGTAAATCATCATAAATTTTTGGGCGGCCATATTTTTTGGGCCGCTACTTGGCCAAATCGCAATACTGTTGACTAAATTTAAAACGCCTGAACACCCAAATTTTTTTAAGTCGGCTATCCTTTTGGGCAATTTTTTGGTTTAATTTTTGACAGCTCGTTGGCTTCTCTCTTTAACAAATTGAGCTTTGAGAACCGAGGTGCAAAAGTAAGCTGCCTTTGGGGCAGCTACCATCCACTTTCAGTCCCCGGCCGATGGCGGAGCAAACTCAACCATCGGCATCGTTCAAGCGGGCCGCTTAGGACGCTGGTTCGGCCTTCTTAACTTAAGCTGGCCAATTGTTGGGGTTTGGGTCTGTACCCGAGTCTGAACCCGAGCTAGTGGGGGATGGCCAATATTGATCAACCGGTAAAAACCCTCACAAACCTGAATTCTAAAATTTTTTTGTCAGTAATTTCAAGATGTTAAAAATGATAAAAACGAAAAAATGGACTTTTTACTGGTCGATCAATATTGT
>JAISWF010000177.1 GCA_031271165.1 Deltaproteobacteria bacterium | reverse complement strand
TTATGTCTGGGCGCCTGCCGTCATCTGACGGGAAGAACTCGTAGTATCTGGTATTCGGAATGAGCATTCCCGTCAGCGGGTCCTTCTTCCCGATCGCGACTTCGTCGCTTGTCGGTTTCTCCGCCGCATTTCTGTAAGCCCTGATCGTGTAGTAAACATACACTGTGCCATTACTGTTTTTCTTGAAAGTTACCCTTTTCTCGGGCATCGGCTTTCGTTCCATGCGAAGCGACACATGAGCACCTCCACAAGTATACTATATATTATAGTATACTTAGATCGTTTTATCTACTAGAATAATTAGTGAAATCTTTGTGACACGGCGCTTTTTTGATTTGTATACTATAAAATCTCGGGAATTTAGGGTATAATTCTTTTAGTTGATTCTTTTGGCCTTAAAAAAATCAATCAGCTTGAAAAAAATCCGGGCTGCTGCGATATTTCTTTTTCCAAAGCTTGTAAGGCTTTAAATCTATGGGAAATGCGATTTTTGGTTTTCGGAGAAAGCTCAGCTAAAGTCCGTTTAAAGCCCAGTGGAATAAAAAGACAATCGTAACCAAAACCACCGGTACCCTTGGGTTTAATGGATAACAACCCATCCAGGCGGCCGCTTCCAACCAAAATCTGGGGTCCGTTAGCTAAAACCAAAGCCGCCTGAAAAAAGGCTCGGCGGTCAGTTAAAGTTTCCGCCTCGTCCAAAAGTTTAAGGCACCTTTGTCGGTCGGAAAGCCCAGGTCCGCCAAATCTAGCCGAGTACACTCCAGGCCGATCCCCCAGACCGGATACGCACAGTCCGCTATCATCGGCTAGGCAAATCAATCCGGTAGCCTGATTATAGTAACGAGCTTTGAGGACAGCATTTTCCAAAAAATCAAGCCCGTTCTCCTCAGGAGGCTCGGGCAAAGTTTTCGGAAACTCGGCCAGAGACATGACCGACAAAGCCCTGGAGCTCAGCATAGCCGAAAATTCCTGGATCTTGGCTGCGTTGCCCGTGGCCAACAGTATGGAAGTCTTTGGCTTAATAAAAACCACCGTAGCCGGAAAAATAATCCATCATCCGACGATCCAGCTCCTCCTGGCTCATGGCCGAAGCGTCCTGAGGGCCCTCCATGACTTCATAATCCGGCCCCAGATAGTCGTCGATTCGGCCCCGACCAACTTCTTCATTTTTAAAAACAAAACTAGTCTCGGTTCCCAAAGGCTCATCAAAATCGGGTAAAAGCTTTTGGCGAACCACTCCGCTGGGGACGGTAAAACTGCCAGAATCGTGCCCTTCCAAAAATTTACTCATCAACCCAATGAAAATTGGAGCCGCAGTTCTGGCTCCTTGCTCACCGGGACCAAGGCTTTGCCTGGTTTCCCGGCCCACCCAGACTCCGCAGGTGTATTCGGGGGTGAAACCGACAAAAAGGGCATCGGCTTGGGAATTAGTGGTGCCGGTTTTTCCGGCCAGCGGCCCTTTGATGGCCGCCCCAACCCTGGCTCCAGTCCCGCTGCGGACGACAGCCGAAAGCATATCGATCATAATGTAGGCTGTCTGGGGGCTAATGGCCTGAGTAAAATACGGCTCAAACTCTTTTACCGTTCGACCGTAGCGGTCTTCCACCCGGTCAACGAAAGATGGCCAGACCCAGGAACCTAAATTGGGAAAAGTAGTGTAGGCCTTGGTCAAATCCAGGAGAGTCACTTCCGAGGCTCCTAAAGCCACCGAAAGCGTCGGGGTGAGTTGGCTGGTAATACCCATTTTTTGGGCGTACTCGACCACGGTCTGGGGACCGATGGCTTCGGTAACCTTAACGGCGACGACATTGACCGAGCGCCTCACAGCGTCAAAAATCGTCATCGGCCCGGAGTGGCTACCGCCAGCATTTTTTGGGCTCCAGACCTTACCCGGACCGTCGGGGTAACTAATGGGAACGTCGTAAACCACTGAGGCCTCAGTGTAGCCGTGATCCAGGGCCGCCGAGTAGACAAACGGCTTAAAAGAGCTACCCGGCTGCCTGAGAGCCAAAACGGCCCGGTTAAAGTCGCTGTTGCCAACCCCTTCGATACCAAAATCACGGCCCCCAACCATAGCCAGAACCCGGCCAGTTTTATTTTCAATCAAAACTACGGCCGCCTGTATTTCCGGAGGCGGGGCAGTATCCAAATCCAGATAGCCAGTGGCGGCGTTACGCCCCTGGATACGGACCATAACCAAATCGTTGGGGGCAAAAACAGTATCAAGCTTTCTCTTGCCAACTAACCAGTCCAGCCGTTGAGCCGGCAAAAAACCTCGGTCATCCCCAAAGGCCAAAATTAAGCCTGGGTTATCACCCCCGGAGACAACTTCAATGACCAGCCCGGCGGGCTCCTGGTTGAGCATCAGAGGCCAGTTCTCCATACTGGCTCGGGCCCGCCTCTGATATTCGTCGGCCTCTACCAGTCCCAGACGCCGAACCAGGGGACTCATTTTTTGCCTCTTGGCCAAGGCGGCCAAGCCCTCCTGAACCGCCTGCCGAGCCATGGCCTGGACTCTGAGGTCCAAGGTGGTGTAAACCCGGTAGCCACCGGTTAATAATTCTTCCTCACCCAAATACCCACTCATCTGAATCCGGACCACCTCGGAGAACTGAGGGTCAACCTGCCGATAGACGTTGGGACGACGGGCCAGAAAATTGAGCGGTTCAGCTAAGGCCTGATCGGCCTGGGCCTGGGAGATCATGCCCACCTCAACCATGCGCCGCAAAACGTACTGCTGCCGAGCCTTACTCCTGGCTGTCCCTAAGTGGGGCTTAAGGCGGCCTGGAGCCTGGGCCAGACCAGCCAAAATGGCCGCTTCAGCCAAAGTTAGCTGGGCGGCGGTTTTGCCAAAGTACATCCTAGCGGCCGATTCAACCCCATAAGCCCCTCTGCCCAGATAAATGCGGTTAAGGTATAAAAAGAGGATTTCCTCTTTGCTTAGTATGTGCTCGGCCCGCCAGGCCAGAAACATCTCTCGAAACTTGCGATCATAAGTTCGCTCGTTGGACAAAAGAAAGGAGCGGATCATCTGCTGAGTGATGGTGCTGGCGCCCTGGACGGTCTGACCGGCCTTGAGGTTGGCCAGCACCGCCCGACCGATCCCGATCAGATCAACCCCCTGGTGCTGAAAAAAAGAACTGTCTTCAGCTGCGACAAAGGCGTTGAGCACATTTTGGGGCATCTGGTCCAAAGTCAGAACCAGCCGGTGTTCGTTATAAATTTCGGCCATCAAGGTGTGGTCGGAGGCAAAAATAAAGGAAACAGTGGGGGGAAAATAGTTTTTAAGAGATTCTAAGGATGTTCCGGCCAATTCATGGCTGTAAACCTGAAAAATCAGCCACAAGACAATCAAGGGCCAGAAAAAAAAAGGCGCCAGAAAAAAATAAAAGGCCAATTCCCCAGGCACCCAGGCTTGAGGATGATGCCAGGGACCGGGATATTTGCCTTTAAATTGTTTTTCGCCCAAAATTCCCGGTCGGGGATCATCTGGGGCCAGGGGTTTAGGAGTAATTTGACGGGGCTTGAGCCCACCAGGCTCCTTAGGGGCGGAAACTATGTTTTTCTCTTCGGACAATTTTCAACCACATCGGGGCGGACTCCGAAATATTTAACTGCCGCCGTCAACTGATATCACCAAGCGGCTGGCTTATTTTCTATAGTTATAAAGAAAAACCAAGAAAATTGGGATTGATCACCAATTGTCCCTTTGGCTCCCCGCACCCCCGACCGAGGAGGACCGTCTGGTCAGTTAGAGGCGTTTTAGGGCTCAGTTGCCAACGAAGCGGGTGCGGCCGCTTTTGACCAGCTGGGCCGATGGGGAATCGGGATAAGCGGCCAGAAGTTGATTGAGGCTGCGCATGGCCTCTGGACCGTAACCTAACCGGCTTTGGCAATAAGACATTTTCAGAAGGTAGTCGGGGGCTTTGTTGGACTGGGGATAGTCAGCCAATCCTCGCTGAAATTCAGCCAGAGCCCCGCTGAAATCACCAGCAGCATAGCGGCACTCCCCCAGCCAATAGCGGGCATTGGGGGCCAAGGAACCACCAGGATTGTCTCTAAGCATTTCACTGAAAACCACGGCGGCTTGGGCGTATTTTTTTTGTTTTAATAAAGACTGGCCCCGGTTGTATTGGGTTCGGTCTGCGCCAGAGGTTCGGGCTGGGGTCTGAACGGCACCATAAGGCGCAAAGGCGGCGGCGAAAGCTGGATCCACCGGTTGTCCGCCCGGCGGAAATGACGCCGGGGGAACCAAGCCCTTTGACAGACCGCTTCCGGGCGCACTTGAGGACCCCTGGGCCACCGCAGGCCCAAAGACAGTATCCTCTAGTTTGACCACCCGTCCAGAAAGATCGTCAAACTCTTCTCTTTTGACTCCGTCGCCTCGAAACTTATCGCCCAACCAAGAACAGCCCCCGGCCGACGAAAGGACCACCAACAAGAGAACAACCGCTCCAAGGACCCGGAGAGGGGTCCAAACAATGTCCCGATAAAGTGTGCAGGTTGCCCCGCTTTTATCTTTAAGACCAGCTTTCATACCTCTGAATTTACCCAAAATCACGCTTAAAAGCAAGGACCTTTATAATGATTCTTTTGATTAGCCCTTTTAGAGTTCAAAATCTGACAACCCAAGCCCGCCGGCGGCTGTTTTCCGACAATATTTGTTAGAACTGGCTGCTCTAGAGCTTAAAAGTACAGCCCCCAAAAAACTCCTCAAAACTCCTCCGCCGACTCCCCCTGCTCTCTAAACTAATAAAGCCCTTAACAGGGCCTTATCAAATAATTCCCAAACCCCGACTTGGGGTGTAATAAGCCGGGGTTCAGTTAGCATTTTTAAAAAATACCAGCTTTAGTGATTAAAACACACCCAGAAAACTCTTTTTGATAATTGAATCGGCCACCTGCTCAGAGCTGACCTTGTAAGTATTATTAGCAATCTTGGCCGTCAGTTCGGCCACTTTCTCAGAGCGGATGTCTGGAGCCAGCGTGGCCAATTCCCTGGCCTTGGCGATCAAGCGAGAACGCTCAGAGATATTAACCCTGTCGCCGGCTGCTCCCGCCGTCACCTCAGGGGCTTTGGAGGACTCACCGGTGGTCTTTTCAGAACCGGGTTGAACTTCAGTCCGACCAATCTTCAATGGAGGGGAACTGGTATCTATTTTCATGGTCTTCACCCCGACCTAAATTAAGGTCAAAAAATGCTAAATTCAATACTTTTTTTCAAAACGCTGTTCTGGCTTATTTCCAATCAATTTCATCCGGCTCTTCGTCATTTTCTTCAGGGCCGCTTTCCTCAGGCGACCGGATGGGCTTTCGGGGCCCCAACATGTTCCGGTCCACCATTATATTAACCAGTTTTTTTAACTGACGCCAGAGTAATTTGTTGCGGGCTCGGTCGACAAACGGTCCTCCCTGAGCAGAGGCGACGTCGGGGTCTATTGATAGATCGAGAAAACTAATTTCTCCGGTATCGTTTTTTAAACCCAGGGCCAAACCCTCAATCCCAAAGTTTTGTTTTAGTTCAGCCAAGGCCACATAAGCGGGGTTGGCCGACCCCAAATCTCCCCTTTGGGGATGGTTTCTAGCCTGATTGACCAGCTCGGCAACGGCATTGCGGCTGACCTTATCAACCACCAATGAGCGATGGGAAGGAGCTGGTTTTAAGTCATGGGCAGCCAGCCCCAAGGCCCCACCAAAGGCCCCCATGAGTTGACTGGCCAGGGTCCGAACGAGTTGACCTATTTGACCTGGTTTATCGGTCACCGTAATGGGCCCCCTTGCCTGTTTAACTTATCGGTCGAATCGACCGAGACTTTAACGGGAAGCGAAAGTTTTTTCCACTTTTTTTTTAAGGTTACTACAGAAAAAGCGGACAGGCAAGACAATAAAATGCTCAACCAAAAAATTAGAAATCGCTCTCGGGGCTCATAAGGTAAATCTATGGTCAGAAAAAAAGCTGACCGATCGTTGAGTTCATAGGCTTGATTGGATTTTTAGGCTGCGGTTAAAGAACTCTCGCCGAACTCCAAGGGACACGACCAACCTCGGCTATTTTCTTTGCAAAACAAAAGCCAACTTTTTGGCCGCAGCTAACCCAACAATATTATCAACCTATTTTTTCGATGTTCTTTCCGGTCGCTCTGGAAACTGATTATAATCTTCCCAAATTTTCTTGGGGGGCGGGGCTGGGAGTTTTCCTCTCAGCTTTCTGATTTTATACCTTAATGAGTTCCAAAAACCAACTATTCCAACTAAAACTCGCCGTATTGGACTCCGGACCGGCACCTCGGTCTGATAACTGCGGCGCATCTTCAAAATGTCGTTCACCTGACAGATAATCATGGGACCGTTGAGAGTCAAATCAATCACCTTGACTTCTCCCTGAGGCGTGACAATAAAATTACTGATGATCGAATCGTTAGAGGCCAGGCCATAATCATGGAGGGTAGCCAGAGATTCAGCCATATTGACAAGCCAAGGTCCGGGTCTCCGAAAAACCACCTCCGCCCCTTCCTGATACTCTTCCCTAATAAAACTGTGCCCCGCAATATACTCGGCGATGATATATGCCTCTTGGCAGTGACGGCCTTCCATTTTTTCTGAGACCAGGTAAATGTCTTGGACCACTTGGCAGCCCTTATTAATTGCTGCCGCTGTTTTTCTGATCAATCTGGAATATTGGGTTCCAAAAAACATCACAAAGAGACGTTTTTCAAGGCGTTTATCTATTTTTGAGACATTAGAGTCAGTCTTAATGACAAACTCTCGCTGACCGACCTTGACCCGGTGGACCGTCCGGTAAGGAGAGCCGGTAACCAACCTTTGACCAGTTACTCTCCCGCTCTGAAAGTCTTTAAGCAACCCTGGGTAGTCAAAACCATCTTCCTTCCACTGTGTTCGCCATAAGCCTTCATATTCGGTAGCAATACCAGGAAAAATAACCACTGAATTGAGCTGTGAGGTCATAGTTAAGTCCTCTTCACAGCGAGCATCGTAAAATTTCATCCAAGACCATACAGAAGCACCGTCAATTTCGGCGGCAACTTGGGCTATTCTAAGGTATGACCATGGACAAGATAGAAGAAACTCACCGGTGAGATGTGGTTACTGATTGAATACTTCTCATCCTGATCGCTTTGCAATGACAATGATTTAATGGATGTCGCGGTAGGGAACGCCCTTTCGGGCGTCCCCCCGCACAGATCCCTGCGGGCACACTTTAGCGCACAGGGCTCCTCGGTTAGATGTTGACGTATCCACATTGATTGGGGAAAGTTCC
>JAISWF010000148.1 GCA_031271165.1 Deltaproteobacteria bacterium | reverse complement strand
AGACATACACCCACCCCGCGCGCCCGAGAGAGCGAGAGAGAGAGAGAGAGAGAGAGAGAGAGAGAGAGAGAGAGAGAGAGAGAGAGAACACGCCGACAAGACCCTAGGCGGGCCGTAGTATAATCTTAACAAATCAGAGAGTTGAGCCACAATTGTACTGAGAAGCTATAGCTCTCGGCTTCTCTTCAGCAGAAACCACCGAACTCGGAATCGGGAAAACAGGTTCGCCTAATGTTGGAAAGCGATCTCTGTTCTCGAAAAGTCTGAGGCTTATAGCAACTGATTCTTTTTAACAAAAAAGAATCTGGCAGTCAAGATGTTTTTTTCGGTGCTCTGAGTGCTCACCAGAGTTGTTATTTCTATCGCTTGGCTAAAAAAACTTGATAAGGGCTAGGGAGCAAAAGAGAGGCCAACCGCCCTTTTGCTCCCTAGCCGATAGGATTTTTCGGATTATTTTTTGGCCAGCCTGGACTTGGGGTACTTGGAATAATCAAGGATTCTTGAGTAAAAGGTCTTTGACAGATAAAAGGCGGCGGCTGGATTGTGACCAAGGACCCGGTCCTTGGCGATTAAAGTAGTCACCGGAGCTTGGCTGTAGCGGTTGAATATGGCGTCATGTCCAACGCACAAACCCATCATGACGTTAAATTCCGAGCCCCACTCGTTGAGAGTTCGGGCCTGGAGGAAGGGATTGCAGTTGGCCTCCTTGTGATCGGGCATGAGTTTCATCTCATTATGAACTCCCAAATCGCATTTATCAATGGAACCGATCTTACAGATGACGGTCAGGGGTTCGATCGCAGCGGAGCGAACGCATTTGGCAAAGATCGATGCTTCATTCAACAAAGCCAAGCAAGAGGCTATCCCCATTTTTTTTACGCCCAGTTTCTTGGCCAGGGCCACCGTTTCCTCAACTCTAGTCATGCGCCCGTAATATTCGGTTTCGATTTCACCGGCCGCCCGCAGGAGCGTAGCGATTTCAGATTTTTCGGTGTAAAGTTCTTTGGCCTCCTGCGCCCCTTCGGGCGTGGCCACGGTCAGACAAAAAGAAGGGTATTGACTGTCGTTGCGGTAGCAGTTGCGGGCGGAGCATTCTGAGCAGCTCAAAAGCTCTTTTGAGGCTACCGGCTGGTCAGCCTGGGGGGCTGGGGATTTGGTCGGAGCGGTGAATTTTTTATCATTCTTGACTGTTTTGCCTGGCTTGACAGTTTTAACAGGTTTTTCGGATTTGGCTTGTTTATCTTTAGCCACGGTTTGCCTCCCATATGGTTGGGCCCATTGGCGGGCCGAAAAAAAGAACGCCCCAAGGGCTCGGTCGGGTTTTCAAGTCCCTGGGCCTGACCGGCCGGCCTGTGCAGATAAAGCCGGCTCTTGGTAAACAATCATTGCTTAACATTAATGGTCGGCCAACCAGGCTGGCCATTTGATGTTTATAACATTTTATCATGTGAATTTGGTAATTTTTAAGAGCGGTCAAAGAGCAGATAATGTCAGGGGACTTGGCCGCAAGTCAGGTTTTGACAGCGGAAGGCGGAGGGTAAAAATAAATGCCGCTTTGGCCTCAGAGTAAGTAGTCAGCCGGCTGGAGGCCGTAAGCGGCCGGGTTAAGGTCCCCAACGATCCTGCGCTTGTCTCCGCTGGCGCCGGACAAATCCAGCTTGGGTCCCCGGCTGACGGTACCGTCTTCATTTTTGAGCAGCGTAAAAGCCGGGGGATAAGGTCCCTCCCCGGGGAGAACGGCCTCGGTCAGGGCTAGTTCCCGGCTGTCTAAAACCAGGATGCTTCCGACTGGCCAGGGGCCCATCATTTCGACAAAAAGCCGCACTACCAAAGGATCGAGACTGCGCCCGGAAATTTCGACCATGGTCTGGATAGCCATGGAAGGGCTCAAAGGTTCCGCCCGCCAGGGCCGCCACGAGGTCATAGCATCGTATTGGTCAGCTACCGCCAGGATCCGTCCGCCCAGAGTCAAGGGCCTGGTCCTTTTGGTTTTTGGGTAGCCGGTTAGATCCAGCCCCAGGTGGTGTTCACCAACCGGATGGAGCATCGACAGCTTGAGATTATAGCCGGCATTAAGTCTGATGATCCGGGCAATGCTGCCTAAGGGATGGTTTTGAACTACGGCCAGATCGTGGCCTTCGAGGGTATCGGGTTTGTCGACAGCTGCGAGAAAGTCCCCGGTTTTGCCCAGATCGTGAAAGAGAGCTATCAGGCCCAACTGTTCTAAGCCGACCTTGGAATAGCCCACTTTCCAAGCCAGGGCGATGGAGAGCACAGCCACGTTGAGGCTGTGGGTAAATATCTGGTCGCCATGATCCCGGATGGTTGAGAGGGCCAGGTAAAGCCTCATATCCTCACTCATGAGATCGATCAGCTCCTGGACTACGCGTTTGGCTTTCTGGATGCCGACTTTTTTTCCTTCGTCTAAGCGAGTGACCAGGGTTCTCATTACGGTCAGGCCCTGGGAGTAAATTTGCCGGGCTTGACGCTTAAGCTCGGATTGGGCTTCAGGCCGGACGGCGACCTGGCGTCCCCCACCGGCTGTCTGACTGCTTCCGCCTCCAGGAAGTGTACTGTCATCCTCTTTGGTCGGGACGACCCAAGCAAGGTCCTCGGAAAGTTGAGAGCGCAGCCATTCAAACGGCTCGGGGAATCTCTTGGCTTTGTTGAGAAAATCCACCAGGCTGACAATGGCTTGGTCGGTCACTTCTTCGTTGATTTCAAACTTAAGGCCGCTGAGGCTTCTTTCCTGAAAAAATTCACTCATTTTAACCGAGGTGGTCCACATGCTCGGAGAAAAAACGATGCGTTCGTCATTTAGGAAAAAGCGGCCCCGGTAAAGAATAAAAGCGGCTGGCCGGCCGGTGGCCCAATATCCGGCCAGGGCGGCTTTAAAGGCGGCGACAATGTCGGCAAACAGACGGTTGTTGGACTGGTGGATTTTAACCACCTGGATGAGACGAAAGAGGTTATGAAGGAGTACCTCACCGGGTGAGTGTTTGTCGCCGGATTCTTTTTCGGACATCGACGATAGCCTCCTGAAAAATAGGCGCTCTGACCAGTGAGTCTGGCCGTGATCAGCTGCGGGCGGCTGGCGGCCTTCTATGGGGCTGCGTGACCCTGGACGCTTCGAATTCAGCGGCTCGGGCGGCGGTTCTTAGAGTTTTGAAAAAGCTTCGGCTTGAACTGGCGACCGAATCCTGCCGTCCCATCAAAATCAAGGCCAGGGCCGCCCCGGTTCGATGGAGCATTTCCTGTTCGGAACCCAGGCCGAAAAGGGCTCTTAAAGATTTTTTGTTTAACACTTCAATGCAAAAATCTGCCGTAGCCGCAGTTGTGGCCGCCAGACCCAGAGCGCGGTAACCGTTGGCCAGAGTATTTTCATTGCGCTGGATGGAGGTCTGGTAACTCATGTTTAAGAAATTGAGTAAAACCTTTTCTACAGTCGAATTGCGCTGAGAGCCCAGATAGGAGTATATCCTGCGGTTTAGACTAGGGTCGGTCTCAATTAAAATATGAGTCATCAAGGAGATTAGAGAGGGGTCAGATTCTAAAACGGTCAAGGCGGCGGCTTCCCGAACTTGGGTTGAGAGGTGCCGGCTAATGGCGACTAAAAGTTCCCTGTTTTGAGGCAAGTTTTTGAGGATACCGACCAGTTCGATCAAGGCCGCCGGTTTAATATTGGCATTAATAAAGGCCCCGATTTCCGGGGTAGTAAAATTTTGGCGGGCGGCGATGGCCCGCAGAACGCAGGTAGTCACCATAGGCTCAGCCGCATCGGTGACTCGGGCCAGTTCTTTGATCGCTTCCGGGGGCAGGATCGATAAAATTTCGTCAAGAATCTGGCTGTTTTTCTCTTCACTGTATGGCTGGTTGGTCGGTTTTTTAAATAAGGTCAGGCACTCTAAGACCTCGTAGTTGGCCAGCCTTCGGTAAAACTCCGCTTCCACCCCTTCGAGGCGGGGGGCCGCCCGCGTAGAAATTTGGCTGACCCGGCGGAACAATTGGTGGATCTCGGCAAAGGAGCCGGAGGCAAAGCCAAATTTAATCGCCTCAAGCAGAAAGGTTAAAATGTTTTGGGCCTGACTTAAAGTTCTCAGGCGCCACAGAAGGTCCAGGACCGGTTCGAGGCTTTCAATCAGAGAAAGTCCGCGGATTTCTTTGACTACCAGCTCATCAAGAGCCGAACGTTCTGACTGCTGAAGTTTTGAGTTTCGGTAGAGCCGCAGAGGGTCGGGCTCATCATCTTCATCGGAGGTCCCGCCGCCGCGGTCGCTAATGGGGAGATCGCCCAGATCGGGAAGGTTAGGAAGGATCTGGCGGTTTTTTTTGGCCGAGGTGGTGATTTTTTTGGCCAAATCAAAAAGGGCGGTCAGGCCTCCCGGACCATTTGGGGTGCCCTGGGAGGCTAACCCCAGCCCCTGCCCAGCTGACAGACCCGGGCCGGCGGTTAGGGCGGTTATTTCGGTAACGGGGTCGATGTCCCAGAACTCGTTGGCGGTTTTGTACTTGATGGACTGAAAATCAGCCGCCCACATGGCGGTGACCAGATCGTCCTCATCGTCTTCTCGGAGCATACGGTAACGGTTTAAAAAACCGATAAAGGTCTCCAGCTCCTCGACAGTCAGGCCCTCGTTAAACTCAAGCCACTGGATGCCGTCGCGAAAGAGCGGGAAGATCAGGTTAGGCTCGTTGGGTTTATCTTTGTGAACTGGCAGGCCTTGGTAGAGCAGACTGCTGGGGTCGACAAACAGGCGAAGGGATTCGTATTCTTCCAAAAAAGGGTGGAACCAGTTAAAGAGCTTGTCAAAGGAATCTTTGCGGATGGCTGAGTTGGGCGGATACAAACCACAGTTTTTTACCGCCACCACGAAGAGCTGCAGACCCGAGATGATCTGGCTGAGCATTTCCTCAATGGAAACAATGCTTCCGACTTCCGCTTCTGAGGTGGAAACCAGCTCAGGGGCCTCCGGGGCCGCCAGTTCAGAAGTCGTTTGATTGTTATGATCTTCGCTCATGTTGGTTTTTTTTGGGGGCTCAGATAGGTTTGGTCACAACTAATGAGCGGTCAGGAGGGCCGTGGCCCCGACTAAACCCATAGGTGACATGGTTGAGTTTGAGCTTTGCAAACGGGTCAAGTGTCCGGTTCCATGTTTGAGTAAATGGAAAACTAAAATTGGGCTGGCCGTCTTAAAAAATCAAAAATTTGGAGTCTGGTCGGACAAAAAAAAAGTTTAATGGGAGCCACAAAAATGATTAAAATCTGGGCGATATAAAATCTATTTTAAATCTTTACTCACAAGGGTCAAATTAGCTAGTCAATACCTACAATGTCACTTTTGACGTAGTATTAGTCATGGTTATATTGTAGCCCAAAATTAATTAAAAGAAAAGACAAATTAAAGAAATAGTTAAGTCTGGCAGTTTTTGGGCGAGTTTTGATTAGCTTTAAGACCTCTGGCTCAGCAGTCACTTTGACTCAGGCCGTTTCAGGTCACCAAACCAGAATTGGTTCTTTGGACTGCTTAATCCAGCTGCCAGACAGTTTAGCGCTAACCCCAAAAAAAAGCCCCGGCAACGTCAGGGACTTTTTTTTGGGCATTTCTTTAGGTCTTTGATTTTGAAACCCAAGGCAGGGTTATGGGGACCTAGACGGAAGGCCTCAATAACGCATTTTTGGCTACCGGCTCAACTAAGATCTAGGGCCAAAGTCAAGTTTTCACTCCCAGCTCAGGCCGAGAAGTTTTTTTTATGGCCTTGAAATGGATTATTATCCCCGTTCACGCCTTTTGCGTATTTCCTCACGTTGTTTGGTGAAAATCCACTGGACAATTTCGTTTTGGTCGCTGGAGAGAACGTCAGTGAATTCAAAACCATAGACATGGGGCTCGCTGATCATGTTCTCTTCGGAGTCCAGTTGTCTGACCACTCGGCCCAAGATGTCCATCAGGCGTCCATCGGTATAGGGGAGAATGAGTCCGATTTCCAGGTAGCTGCCGATGGGAAATTGGGTGTGGTGCCCGAAGCTGAGCCCGAACTCGGAAATATCCTGGACCATGGCCTGGTTCATATAATTTTTTCGGGCGCTGGTTTCAGCTAAGATGCTCAGGATTAACGACAGTTTTCGATCGATGCGGGCTAGAAGAATCTGGGACGCACTGGTGAGTTGAGGGATTGCCTCGGCGTCCATGGCAGCTAGACGTTTAACAGTGGAATCCTGCCCTCTAATGTATTCGTTGGGTGATTCCAGCACGTTAAATAGCATCTGGGAGGGCAGGTTGGCCCTTAAGCCCTTACGTCTTTCTTCATTGGAAGGCATATTGAACATCCTGGAAGTTGGTTTTACCCTGGATTTGAGAGATGGTTCGGATAGTATTGCGTCCTTCTCTTTTGGCCAAGTACATAGCTTGATCAGACCAGTATATCAAATCTTGAGTGGAATTTACCAAAAAATGCTCAAGGCTGGCTATGCCTTGACTTATTGTCGGTTTGGCAAGGTCCGGCATTTTGTAAATGGGGCTGCTGAGCATACCTTCCTGGAGCCGCTGGGCCAAATTGGTGGCCTGTTCTATGGTGGTCCGGGGGAGGATGATGGCAAATTCTTCCCCGCCGATCCGGGCCGGAAGATCGCCGCTTCTAACCACGCTGGCCACCACCGAGGCCAGCCATTTTAATATTTCGTCGCCGGCCTGATGGCCATAAGTGTCGTTGATTGTTTTAAAATGATCCAAATCCAAAGTCAAAAGGCTTAAAGGCGAATTATGGCGCCTGGCTTGGCGGAATTCGCGCTCAATGGTCTCCAAAAAGATTCTGCGGTTGCTAAGTCCAGTGAGAGGGTCGCGAGTGGCCATTTTGATGGCTTCCTCGAATCGGACCGCCTGACCGAGGAAGAGCGAGCCGGCATAGACCAGTTCGTCAATGGCGGCTTGGTCGACTTTGGCGGCGTCAGCCGGGTCTTCAAATCTTAAACACAGCGCCCCCAGAGGCCGCCCCATCCAGTTGAGCGGAAGGTTCAGGCGGGCGTCGCCAAGACCAGCCAGGGCTCCAGAGAAAAAGATTTGGTTGTCGCCGGCCTCTGATTCGACCCAGGCCTCGGTCAGGGCTGCTCCGGTCATTTTCCTGGCGGTATCACAAAGAGCCTGAAGTAAATGACCAGGCTCCAGATGGCCAGCCAAATTTTTATAAATGTACAGTTCGCCAGGGCTTATAAGCGAGGAGGCTTGATCGACCATGGAGGAAAATAGTTTTTGATTTTCTAAAATTCTAGCAGTCATGAGTCCAAGCCGTTCAGTGTTGATCGGGGTCTTGATGACGGCAAAGATGCCTTCGGTCACCCAGTCCATAGCTAAGTCGAAATCCGGTTGAGAACTCATCACTATTATTTGGGCTGGTATATGCTGGGCCTGGATAATTTTCAAAAGGTTGGTCGGACTGATTAGGCCCGGTAAACGGTCAGAGACTAAAACCACGGCCGGTTTGGCTTCTCTTAAAAGGTCGAGTCCATCCTCAAGCGTTTCAGTCCACATCAGTCCGCAGCCAAACGGCCTGAGGGCTTTGGATATCAATCCGAAATCCGGACCATAATGGTCTATTAGAAGTACTTTGGTAAGAGCCATAATTTAACCTCGTCAAGGGCTAATCCACAAAAACCGGACTGCACCGGTATTGTCCCCTTTGAGGTTTTTTTCTATTGCAGAATTTATGCCACATTTTTGACTTGGACCGAATCGGCCCTGCCGTCAAAAGGGAGGCCGCTGCCGGCCAAAAAGGTCATCCGGAAGGCGCCAGGGGCCGATTCCGGCTGGTTTTTTTTAATTTTGCCTCGGACAACAAAGGGGCTTGGCCATAATTGACAGACCTAAGCTTTGAGTCAGCTTTGAGTTGTTCGGGAGGCTTGACAATAGGGATTAGAGCATTCCACAAAAAAAAATATTTTATTTCAAGGGTCATGAAGTCGACTCGTGTTTAAGTAGGCACATTTTTCAGGTCCGGATTCGAATATTTTAGAAATAATTAAAAAGATACATATAGAATAGCTATTGCTATCACAAAGCCAATAATAGTCAGACATTGAGCCTGTCATGATATCTTTAGTGTTAAATAATTAAGATAAAAATATGGCAATAAATTAAATATTTGATATGTCAATAGTAATAATGACGCTGACATAGACGTTTTAAATAATTATCAAATTTTATAAATAATAATTATTAATGAAATCAGCATCAGAGGCAGCTTGGGCTGGCAGTCTTGTACCCTGGGACCTTTGGACTGGCCATTTCGACTTGGGGTTGCGAGCCAGATATCCGGCCATTTAAATATCACTGGCCTATATAACCGACACTCAAGAATAAAGGGAACTCAAAGATATATCACTTGATATCGCCGCCGGTCGTCTCTTGGGTCTCCTCGGGCCAAACGGCGCGGCAAAACTACATTGTTTAAGTGTTGCCTAAATTTTTTAAAAATTAAGAGCGGGCAAATAAATTTTGGTGGCCCAAAAATTTCCAGCTCCAGCGCCCGGAGTCTGGCTTCTCAGGAAGCTTACGTGCCCGATGAACTATAAACCGGCTTTCCCCTATCTGGTCAGGGAAATGGTGGAAATGGGCCGCAGCCCGCATCGTCGGACTCTGCCGGTGCTTTCCAAAAGCGATCGCCGGGCCGTGGAGTTCGCTCTTGAGCGGGTCGGTTGGCAGGATTTGGCCGAGGAAAACTATAACCATCTCTTCGGGGGGGCAGCGGCAGTTGGCCCTAGCGGCTTGGGCTCTGGCCCCGCAAGCCTCATTGATGTTTGTCGTAGAGGTGTTAAAAGACGGTAATCTTTTGGCGGCAGGTCAGCCCACTCCACCATCACCAGGAATTTATTGGAGCAGCTTTATGATCGCCTCATTAATACGGCCGAGGCTGGGAGGCAAATGTTTATTAATCCTTGAAAAATAAATTTCTGACCAGAGAAAGACAGCCAGAAAAAATCGTCATTTATAAGACTGTTAAACCGGAAAGTTGGTCCGGCTGAAAAAGAGCGGGCAGTGGAGAGGTAGTTGAAAATAGGACCCCAAGAGCCTGTCGTCGGTTCCATAATTTTAGAATTGCCAGATCTATCAGCAACTGACAACCAATTACCTCTTTTGAGAAGGCTCTAAAACTTCTTCGGCCAGCCAGCATTTCAGAAAAGATTCTCCGGCCGTCCGGGCCTGGCTGCCTAAGGTCTGAGCATCGTAACGGATACTGTTGGGGTCGATCTTAGAGCCTTGAAGTTCGCAACAATGGCCGATAAGCCATGTTTCGATGCGGTCTGAGTCCATTTCCGGGTGAAATTGCAGGGCCAGCTGGCCTCGGGCAGCCTTGAAAGCTTGATTTTCGGTGATGGAGGAGGAGGCCAGATTCTTGGTTCCAGAAGGTAAAACAAAAGTGTCGCCGTGCCAGTGCAAAACTGGGGCGCCCAACAGATGCCTCAAAGGGGTTTTAAGTCCCTCATCGGTGATCTCGACTTGCCCCCAACCGATTTCCTTTTCCGGGCCGGGATAGACAGCTGAACCGAGTGCGGCCGCCATGAGCTGAGCCCCAAGACAAATACCCAAAAGCGGTTTGCCGCTTGAAAGCCTGGCCTTGGTCAGCAGAAGCTCATCTTGGAGAAAAGGATAAATATCAAGCTGGAGAACACCAATGGGGCCCCCAAGAATAATGCCCAGATCGGACTTAAGCCATTGTTCTTGGCTCAGCGTGTCGACCCCAGCCTGAATATATGTAACGTTAAAGCCTGAGTCTTTTAGTATTGGCTCAAAAATACCGAGAGTTTCAAAGGACACATGTTGAATTACCAGGCATTCCATAAAGATCTCCTTGGGACGAATTTGATGATTGAGTAAACATAGCCAGTAAATCATTGGCTAATTTAAGCCAAACACTAACATTTTAAAAATCTCGGTGTCAAGGCGTCTGGCTGGCCAAAAACCCGGTGGTCCTTTTTCCGCCCAATGACTTCAAGCTGTTGGAGCCAGCCGGTTTGATGTCTCTGAGTAGCGGCTTGACTGTCAATCAATCTATACTCAACCAAAAAACAGTGAAATTGCCTTAAATCGGCTGATCCCAGTTTCAGTAAGCCCTCATGAGGGCTAAGACTCTAGATAGAGATTAGAAGTGACGCCGCTTTGGTGTAAAATATAAATCGAAAAACCGCTCAAGAATCGCAGTCGTCGCTGGTCCTTAGTTTCGAAACCTTTGTTCCGACGCTTTTGACAGTTATTTCACGACTCGCCCCAAACTCCTTGAGGCCATTTAGGCTTGAGAGTAGTTGCTGCCGACCGGTTATTTTAAAGAAATATACTTTTACTTAATGCCCAGCTCGGTTGGAGCAGCCTGCCCGCTCGCTTGAAGGGTACCGACGGTGATCGGATACAAAAAAACAGGGTAAAAAAAACTAATAAAATCGAAAACTTTATGGTACCATTGTTATCGGTCAGCACTGGCCTGTTTTAGTGCCGGTTTGGGCCAACGAACAAGCTGGTCAATCCTTTGACCCTTGGTCAAGGTTTTTTTAATAGTCAGACGAAAATTCACATTATTCAACAACTTACCAGTCTTAATGAGTGAAATATAGGTGCATAACGACTGATTACTGTGAGCCGTCATTGGCCGGCTTGATTTTTTCTCTATTTGACTACTATAAAAGTAGGGAATTACCTACAAGAAGGGCAACGCCCTGCCGGCTAAAGAGGTAATGAAAAGAATATTTATTTCGTTGACAACGCCAAGGTTATGGCTAAGGGATAGATAACTTTACCAAAGGACATTCGCAGAATTCTCCCCGTCGGCACAGGCGACAGGGTAACGTTAATCTGCGAGGGCGACCGCGTTGGTTTAGGCCATGAAGGTACTGCAAAATGAAATGGCGGGCAAAGCCGAGAAAGCAGAGCTGCAGTCAGAAGAAAATGTTGACCGCTTGATTGCTCAAATGAGAGCCGAGGAAAGCGAATGAGGTATTTGCTAAACACCAATTACTCATATTAGCCAGCCTGTTTCCGGGTGTCGTTGCCGACCTTGTGTTCGAGAAAGCTGCGACATTGCCAAACGTCATGGTCATTTGTGATGACTGCTAGGTATAATTAATAGCCACAATCTTAGGCCGGCAAACCATAGGCTTCCTAACGTCCAGTAGATTCTTATTTTTTTTGGATAGCGGTGGCCATATTATTAATCCGGGCTCAAAATCTGGTCTGAACCCTCTTAAAACCAGAATCACTTTCAGGTTAACCAAAGAGTTGGCCGCCGCAGAAACAAAGCCTGAGCCAGTTATCTGGTTATTTAAATGATAATTTAATCAGCGGTTTTATGGCTATCAAAAAATTTTTTAAACTATTATCGGTCGGCCCGCCATGCTCCTAAACCTGACTTGCCATGGACCACATGCGGCCGACTTTAGCTATCTGCTCCACAAAGCTCCCGCCTCGGTAAACATCATCGAGTTGCCATTTGGGGAGGCGGTGGTCTTTTACCCTTTAATTGAGGAGCAAAAGCTCACCTGCTCCATGCTCATAGATATCGATCCGCTGACCATGGCCAAAGGGGAGGCCCGTTTTTCGGGGTTGTTTGATTACTTAAGCGATCGGCCCTATGCGGCCACCTCATTTATGAGCGTAGCCATAGCCCGGGTTTTTGGGACGGCCTTAAGCGGCCGCTGCCAAAACCGGCCCGAAGTGGTAACCCAAAAGCTCAGCCTTCAGGCCGACATATTCATGCTACGCTGCGGTCACCTTGAGTATTTGAACTCAATTTTTGAACCTCTGGGCTATGAGACTAATTTTGAGATTTTTCCAGTGGATAAAGAGTTTCCAAAATTGGGCCGCAGTCCTTATGTTAATCTGACGATTAAAGGTGAGGTGACGCTTCAGGATTTGCTGAGGCATCTTTACGTCTTGATTCCGGTTTTTGATGGCCGCAAACACTACTGGATAGGCCGCGATGAGGTCGAAAAACTCTTGCGTCACGGTCAGGGCTGGCTCAGCGAGCATCCCCAACGAGGACATATCGCCCGGCGTTATCTGTCGAGGTTAAATCAACTGACCAATATGGCTCTTGGACGGCTTGACAACGGGGAGAGTGGGGCCAGAGAATTGGAGCCAGAACCAGGAACCTCGGCTGAGCCGCCGGAAAAGCTATCCTTAAACAGGCTTCGCCTGGAGGTCGTTTTAGCTGAATTAAAAGCCTCGGGGGTGACCAGTGTCCTTGATTTTGGCTGCGGGGAAGGCAAACTCCTGCGCCGGCTCTTGAGGGAAAAACAGTTTGAACGGGTAGCCGGCTTGGACGTCTCCCTTTTGACCTTAAAAAGGGCTGAGGCCGGACTTTTGCGGGTATTTAAAACCATTCCGCCTCGTTTGGAGCTTCTTCATGGAGCCATGACTTACAAAGACCAGCGGTTGAAAGGTTTTACGGCCGTCGTCTGCCAGGAAGTGATCGAGCATCTGGACCCATGGCGGCGTCCAGCGATGGAAAAGATTGTCTTTGAATATATCGGGGCCAAAGTGGTGGTGGTGACCACGCCCAACCGGGAGTACAACGTTAACTATTTTTCTCTTAAAGACCAGCTTCGTCACCGCGATCATCGTTTTGAGTGGGACCGCCAGGAGTTTGGCAAGTGGGCGGCGTCTGTGGCCCAGACTTACGGTTACACCGTCAGGCTGTCCGGAATCGGAGATCTCGACGAGTCAGCCGGGCAACCCACCCAGATTGGGGTTTTCAGTCAATGCTAATTGAAATACCCAACAAATGTTTGGTTTGCCTGGTGGGTTCTACCGGCAGCGGGAAAAGCCGATTTGGCCGGACATATTTTAAACCGACCGAGGTTTTAAGTTCGGACTTTTTCCGGGGCTTGGTCTCGGATGATGAAAACGATCAGTCGGCGACCGAGGACGCCTTTGCCTGCCTGAAACAGGTGGCCGCCGCCCGGCTTAAGGCTGGAAAACTTACGGTCATCGACGCCACCAACCTCAAACAAGAAGACCGGGCTGTTTATATCAACCTGGCTAAAAATTATGATCTTTTTGCCGTGGCCATTGTCCTCGATCCGGGTCTAGCGGTGTGCCGGGAGCGCAACCAGGGACGCCCGGAGAGGGCTTCGATGCCAGATCGGGTCATCGTCCGACATCATCAGCAGCTCAACCGAAGCATTCGGCATCTTACCAATGAGGGCTTTCGGCGGGTCCATGTTGTCAAGTCCCAGGCTGAAGCCGATTCGGTCCAGGTGGTTAGAATCCCACTTTGGACTGATCGCTCCTTGGAGAGCGGCCCCTTTGACGTCATCGGTGACGTTCATGGTTGTTGGGCTGAACTCACCAAGCTTTTGAGCAAGCTTGGTTACCGGGTGGATGCTGAAAACTTCACCGCCGAGCCCCCATTGGGACGCAAGATCGTCTTTTTGGGAGATTTGGTTGACCGCGGTCCCGAAGTCGTCAAGGTGCTTAAGCTGGTCATGAACATGGCGGCCGCCGAAAAGGCACTGTGCGTTCCCGGAAACCATGAGGTCAAGCTTCATCGGTTCCTCAGCGGCGCTGACGTAAAACCGACTCACGGGTTGGACCAGACGATTAAGGAACTGCAGGATCAGGGCCCTGAGTTTACGGCTAAAGTCAAAGATTTTATCGGCCAAATGGTCAGCCATTTTGTTTTAGACGGTGGTCGGCTGGTAGTGGCCCATGCCGGGCTCCCTGAGCGGTACCACGGTCGCAGCTCAAACCGGGTGCGGCAATTTTGTCTCTATGGAGAGACCACCGGGGAACTCGACGGTTTTGGGCTCCCGGTCCGGCTCGACTGGACGGAAGACTACCGGGGCCGAGCTTTGGTCCTTTACGGTCACATCCCGGCCTCAACGGTCCGCTGTTCCAACAATACCATCTGTCTTGACAGTGGCTGCGTTTTTGGAGGCTCTCTGAGCGCTTACCGGTATCCAGAAAAAGAGATCATCTCCATTGAGGCGGAGAAGATTTATTATAAACCGATCAAGCCCTTGGAAGAGCAGGCGGCCGAGACCGACGGGCTGATAAATCTGGGGATGGTCAGCGGACCGAAGATCATTAACACCGCCCTGGAAGGTCCGATCAAAATTTCAGCCGAGCATTTGGCCCCCGCCCTGGAAATCATGGCCAGATTTACCATCAACCCTTTGTGGCTCATTTATCTGCCGCCGACCATGTCGCCGTGTGAGGCCAGCGACATGCCTGATTATCTGGAATATCCCACGGAAGCTTTCAATTACTTCTCTAAGCGAGGGGTGGAAAAGGTTATTTGTCAGACTAAGCATATGGGGAGTCGGGCGGTGGTGGTGCTGAGCAGGAGTTCTCAAACTGCTGCGGCCCGGTTTGGCGAAACCGACGGGACCAGAGGAGTTATTTATACCCGGACCGGCCGGCCTTTTTTTTCTGAGGCCAGCCTTGCCCGCACCATCATTGATCGCCTGGCCGAAACTTTGGAAGCCACCGGTTTTTTTGATCGATTTAAGACCGATTGGGCGGCCCTGGATTGCGAACTTCTGCCTTGGTCGGCCAAGGCTCAGAGCCTTATAACTGAACATTACGCCCCGATTGGGGCCGCAGCCTCAGGCGGCCTGGCGGCCTCTTTGGGCAGCCTGATTCAGGCCTTGGCTAGAAAGGATTTATCCCAAGAAGCCCAAAAGACGCTCCAAAGGTACCAGGAGCGTTTCGCCGAACGTTTCGACTCGGTCCAAAAATATGTTCAGGCCTGGCGGCGCTACTCCTGGGAGGTTGATGGGCTTGAAGGCTTAAGGCTGGCCCCGTTCCAGATCCTGGCGGTTGAAGGACAAGTCCTTTCCAGCTTGGACCATGGGGAGCATTTGAAAATTTTAAGAGAGCACTTGGCGGCTAATCCGTTATTTCAGGCCACCGAGAGCTTGGTGGTTGATACTAGCGATCCTTTGAGTTTGACTTGCGGGGAGCAATTTTGGCTGGAAATGACCGAGGCCGGCGGAGAAGGTATGGTTCTTAAGCCTTTGGCCGGACTTGGTGAAAATTCAAGGTCCAAAAAAATTCCTCAGCCGGCCCTCAAGTGCCGGGGCCGGGAATACTTGCGCATCATTTACGGCCCTGAATATTCGGCTCCGGCCAACATGGTCAGGCTTAAACACCGGTATCTGGGCCGCAAGAGGGCTTTGGCCATCAATGAGTATGCCTTAGGGCTGGAAGCTTTGGAGCGCTTTGTCGGCCGGGCCTCGGTTGAGCGCGTCCATGAGTGCGTCTTTGGGGTCTTGGCTCTGGAAACCGAGCCGGTAGATCCCAGGCTGTGAGGACGGGCGGCTGCGGTTTTTAACGGTGGGATTTTTGTCTTTTAATCGGACAGTGATCTAGAACCGGCCCAGGGTTGACATTATTGCTGGGGCTCGGCTAGAATTGATTTGATCGTAATTTATCATTGATTGTAGTTACCAGTGTTTTTATTAACCATTTCTCTCAAATCAGCTAAGACTTTGAGGTTAAGAGGTTTTTTTTGAAATTTCTGGAAATTATTGATTTGCCCTTGGCCGGGGCCAAACTTATAGAGTTCGCCCGCTTTACCGACCACCGGGGCTATTTTTCGGAAGTTTTCCAAAAGGAAGATTTCACGAATTTATTTCAGGACCAGGGTTTGCCTCGGACCGAGTTTGTCCAGGTCAATGAGAGCTGCTCGAAAGCAAACGTTTTAAGGGGCCTTCATTTTCAGTACGACCCCCCTTTGGGCAAGATGGTCCGCATTCTTTACGGGCGGGCGGTCGATATGGCCCTGGACGTCAGGTTAGGTTCCCCTACTTTTGGTCAGATGATTTTTATTGATATGCCCTTTGAGCCTAACGCCGATCGGACTAGGTGGATTTGGATTCCGCCCGGTCTGGCTCACGGTAATTTCTATCTGGAGGAATCGGCCATTGAGTATTTCTGCACCGCCTTTTACAACCCTAACGGTGAGGTCGGGATTAGTCCGCTGGCGTCCGATCTGGACCTTAAATTGTGTCCGGCTCAATTAAAAAAAGTTTACTTGGAGCTTATTAAAGGGGAGCATATTATTTCTGATCGCGACCGCCAGGGCATAACTTTGGCTGATTGGCGTTTGGATCCCAGGGCTAAGCAAGTCCAATGAGGCCACAATAAGGCCTTGACCAAGGAGCTGGAAGCCGGAGGTTTTGTGAGGGTATTGATCCAAAGGGTGTCGGAGGCTTCCGTTACCGTTGATAGCCAAATCGTGGGCCTCATCGGCCAAGGACTTTTGGTGTTTATGGGGGCTGCTCGGGGCGACGATCGCCATTGTGCCGATTGGTTGGTTGAAAAGATTACCGGCTTGAGGGTCTTTCCCGATCAAGCCGGCAAGATGAACCTCTCACTTTTAGACGTCAAAGGAGCGGTCCTATTGATTAGCCAATTTACTCTTTTAGGCGATCTCAGGCGGGGCCGGCGCCCTAGTTTTGTCCATGCGGCCGACCCGGCTGAAGCCGAGGTTCTCTACCAGTATTTTGGCGAGCGCTTGGCCGAAAAGGTACAAGTAGCTTATGGGCTTTTTGGGGCTGACATGAAAGTGGCTTTGGTCAACGATGGTCCAGTTACTTTTTGGCTGGAAAAGACTTCGGCCCTATCCGGGGAGCTGAATTTGGGGTCATAACTTTCTTTGGTGGTTTGATTTTCATCTTGACATCCCAAAGAGCAAATGTTAAAAAAAATCAAACGTGTTTAGCCTCTCGCAATATCTAATAATTTTTCTACACTTGTGGTAGGTCATTTTCAATAATACATGTATTAGGTTGGTTCATGACTCACTTGACCACTTAACGAAGCCTTTATTTTTACCATGACCTGGTGATCAATCCAGATAGCCAATCTATACCCTCACTGTCTATAAGCTAGGGCATGTCAATCTCTCTGTCTAGCTCAACGATTTTCTTCGCTTTAATTCTCTTCTGCTTCAATTATTTTTATATAACTTAAAGTAATTTATGTTGTTAAGCGCTAGATATATATGTTGCTGGCATTTTTCTTATTTAGCGAAGTCAATGTTAAAATTTAGTTTTTATTATGTTAAATACTGTATATTTTTTGAGGTATTTAAATGACTAAAATCACTGCTTTTTTTACGGCTTTAGTCCTGTTTGCCATTCTGACCCTGCCAAACTTAGCCTTGGCCTTACCTGATGCCGAGGTCCAAGCCCTGGCCAAAAAGAGCCAGACTTTCAAGCGGGCGGAGGATCGGATCCTCTCAGTCTGGAAGAACCTTCCAGCAGACTTTAAAAAAAGCATCCAAGCCGAGCAGATTGATTGGATCAAATACCGGCGCGACATGGAGGCGGACAAGCTTATCTCCCAAGGCCTATCCAAGGCCGATGCCTACGCCCAGGTCACTCATGCGAGGAGTGACTATTTGCTCCTTAAATCTGCCGAGTACTCCAGAGGTTCTTCCAGCTCACAAAGCCCAACTACAGCTAACCAGGGTGCTCAATCGGATAGTTCGGGCTCTTCCAGCTCACAAAGCCCCACTACAGCTAACAAGGGTGCTCAACGGGGTAGTTCTGGGTCTTCCAGCTCAGCAAGCCTAAATAAAGATAACCTGGTCGAGAAACTGAGTAGAGCTAAGTCTTCCAGCTCAGCAAGTCAAACTAAAGGTAACCAGGTCGATTATCAGGATAAAACTAAGGTTCTCGGACTAGATTATGCCTTCAATATGGGGATGTCATTCGAGTATATTGAAGCTGGAACCTTTATTATGGGTATGAATTCGGACCATGACTACGCTACAGAAACTGACAGCCAACCTGAACACGAGGTTACAATTTCTGCTCCATTTTACTTGGGAGAAACCGAGGTAACCCAGGCCCAATGGGAAGCCGTGATGGGTTCCAATCCTACCCCGGCCGAAAACATCGGAGCTAATAAACCGGTAACCAATTTCACCTGGGATGAAGTCCAAACCTTTATCCAAAAGCTCAACCAAATGGCGGGGACAGACAAATTCCGGTTACCAACTGAGGCTGAGTGGGAGTACGCCGCCAGAGCTGGGACTCAGACTCCTTGGTTTTTTGGAGAGAATGCTGACTATCTTGATGACTACGCCTGGTATGCCGGTAACGCCGATGAACCGCAACCAGTGGGTCTATTACGTCCCAATCCCTGGGGGCTTTACGATATTATTGGCAATGTCCGCGAACTGACAGCCGATTATTACCATTCAGACTATTATAAGGTATCTCCGGCTAAAGACCCAAAAGGACCCCTAGTTGGAGACGACCAAGAATCTAGGAGTGCTCGAGGCGGCACTTGGTATAATTCTCCTGAAAGATGCCACGCGGCTTACCGATTCTTTTTAGACAAGAACCCAAGTGACGGCGACATATACACAGGCGTGCGTTTGGTTTATCAATAGGTTCTTCAGCTCAGTAAGCCAAACTACAGGTAATCAAGTCGCTCAACGGGGTAGTTCTGAGACTGGTACCCCACAAGTCAAACCTGTTGGCGAGACAGTTGAGCCGGCCGTACGCGTTCACCGGGTTTATATAAATGATAAAATAGAAGGGACAAGTTTAAATAAACATACCTTGAAAGCCGCTGCCGGTGAAGCCTGAGCAAAAGTCATTCAACAGTCCAAACGTG
>JAISWF010000066.1 GCA_031271165.1 Deltaproteobacteria bacterium | reverse complement strand
AATAATTTTTTTGTATATTTGTATGTTATGTTTTAAGAAAAAATTTTTAGGTGCCCGGCAATTTTTTTTATATTTTTTGGAGCAGCGATTTTTTTTTGAGTATTTCACAGGCGACTATTTAGCCAAAGAAAAACGCATTCATAGATTCCAGACAGGAGATTTGGTGGCGGCAAATTGTCCCGAAGGCTAATACCAGGGAAAAAATTCTGGAAAAATGGCTGTTAGGGCCAATGGATATTTTAACCTCACCACTCCGAGCGCTCTCAAAACAGTCTCGTGGAAGCATGGTAAGTTACGGAAAAATAACGATGGGTACGAATACCGATTAAGCTTTTCGGCCCCAATTCCTCCCCTTGGCTAAAACCAAGGGGTTTCCTTGGGAGCTTCCTATGAACGGCTATCATCAGACCAGCTCTTATGACTACTTCCCAGAAGCCACGTCCGTCTTTGGACGAGCCTTGGCCATGGGCTTAATCCTCCACTTGGTCGTTTTGTTATTCATTTTGTTTCCGCCTCAGCCGCCCAAGGTATTGGTGATCCCCATTGGTTACATGGACCTGGACTACGATCCGCTGGGCGGCGAGCCCGGTGGGGATCAGGGTGACGGACTCACTGCTGCCCCTCTTGAGGCCCCAGAACCTCTCCCGCTGCCCGAGCCGGAACCCGAGCCGGAGCCGGAATTATTTGAGGAAGAAGATTTAGCGGTCATCGAAAGTTTGTCCGAAAAAGCTGTTGAAATACCACCTCCTCCGCCGCCTCCAACGGAAACGGCGGAAAAACCTAAACCTAAACCCAAACCCCAGCCCACTGAGCCGCCCCGAGCTACGGCTGGCATAGCTGACGGCAACCAAACTGGCGGAGCTCCCGGTCCAGGCGGAGGCGGAGGTCCAGGCCTGGGTCAGGGCGGAGCTGGAGGCGGGACTGGCCGAGGTACAGCTGACCCATTGGCCGCTTACAAAAGCCAAGTTCGCCGAAAGCTTGAACGCTACCGTAAATACCCTCCTTCAGCCCGCAGCAGCCGGCTCGAAGGCGTGGTTCAGGTCAGCTTTACCATCAATCGACAGGGCCAGGTGGTAGCCTTCAAAATGCTGGGCAGTTCTGGGCATGCGATTTTGGATGAAGAAGCGGCCGCTTTAATACGCCGGATCAACCCTTTGCCGGCCTTTCCCAGTGAATTACAGTCCTTAAACACCTTGGAGTTGACCGTCCCCATCAAGTTTGCCCTTCGCTAAAGCGCCGAGACGACTTGTCCAAGCCTCACTTTGGTGGACCGTCTCATATTGGTTTGTCCCAAGGACCTAACCATCACCCAAAGAGTTTGCCCGCGTCCAAATCTCGCCAACCCCCACCACCAGCTGACAGAGTTCTATCCCATCTTCTTGGGTTAAGGTTTTAAGTGAACCAAATAACCCTGACCAGCACCAGCTCCTTAAGTGAAACTTAAGGAGCTGGTGCTGAACCTGTTAGGCCAGCTTGGTTACCATTTTGACTGGCTAACTATGGCCTGAGGTGAGGGAATTATTTAATAATTTGGCTCAGCAGGTCGAAAAGCCACAATTAAAGCACTTACGGCAGCAACCCTCCCGTTTGAGACTGAGCTTGTGACACTCCGGGCACAGATCAAAAGCCCCCTGATCGTGGGGAACACCCACCTGGCCGCCTTTTTCCAGAAACTGCTGGCGCTGCCGCATGAGTATGCCGATGGCCTGGGGGAGACTGTTGCCGACGATGGGCTGCTCGCTCATCTTGGTCCGGATGACGACCCTTTGATCCATCTTGACCTTATTTAATACCTTGACCAAAGGCTCAAACAGGCCTGGATCGCTTCGTAAAGCAACGGAAAGGATCATGCCAAAGGCTGTAAAAATGGCGTTAATGTCCGCCCCCGACTCTCCAGCCAAAACGAAGACCTCTCGGATGTTGTTGCGATCGTCGTTGGTCAGAGTGACGTGAGCCGTCAGGCTTGAACTTCTGGCGGTATAAGTCCGGGACTGGCGATCGTCTCCAACGTCCTCATTGGTCAACTCATGACGGGATTCAGCGGCGCTCAGGATGCCGTCAAGGGAACCGTCACGGTAAACCGTAAAGCCTTTAAGCCTCAGATCACGGCTTAAGACGATCAGATCTTCGATTTCCTCGGGGGTAGTAGTCCCGGGGAGATTAACGGTCTTGGAAACCCCGGTGTGATTGAGGTACTGGAAGGCGGCCAGCATTTTCAACTGCTCTCGCGGGGAGAGCTTGAGAGCAGTTTGGGCCTGGGTCCGTTCTTTGAGTTCGGGATGGCGACCGAAAAGGTCCGTCAATTCAGCCGGATGCAGGGTAAAGTTGAGCCAGCCATCCCGGACGTCCCGGACCCGGCGATGGACAGCTAAGGCAAAGAAAGGCTCAATCCCGGTGTCAATATTTCTCAAAAAGGCCGAGACGCTTCCAGTCGGGGCCTGACTGGTGGTCAGACAGTTGTAAAAGCCGCCTTTTTCGTCAATCTGACGGTCCAGATCGTCTAAGATCGGGCCGGAGAGTTCGGCTAAGGGGCTGTCGGCAACGGTTTGAGCTATTTCCGATAAATGCTCCCGCCAGTATCGGCTGTTTTCATAAACGTGTCCGGTTCGGCGGGCCAGATCGGCCGACAAGGTCAGCGTCCCCATGGTTAAGGCCGCCTGAGTCAGCCGGGCGAACCTGGCCGCCTCATCGTTGCCGTAAGCCTGGCGCCCAAAGTAGGCCAGGATAAGCGCCGTATGAAATCCAGACATCCCCACGCCCACCGGTTTTAAGGCCTGGGTTTTTTCCCGGATCTCAGGCAGGGGATAGCCCTCATCAAACTCCAAGATCAGGTTGCCCAAAAGGCAGGCCAGGGCCGCCGTACGGCCCAATTTGGGCCAGAAAACCGCTCCAAAAAGGTCCGGCCAGCGCTCTGAACCCGGAACCACCCCCTCGGCCATCAGCCGGTCGTAAGAAAGCCTGGCCAGCCGGGCTACGTTAACGGTAATGAGGTTACAGGCCGTTCCGGCCGAGGCCAGATACTCTCCGCAGGGGTTGGAGAACCTGGGCTCGTCCTCCGGCTTTAAGGGCGAATAACGCAGCATGTTATCGACAAAAAGAAGACCCGGATCCCCACTGGCCCACATGTTCTCGGCGATTAGAGCGATGAGATCGCGGTTTTCCCAAAACTGACCGAAAACATTGACCGAGATGTTCATGTTGGAAAGATGCGGACTTTGGGCCGGACGCTCCTCGGGAGGCAATCCCTGGATGAAGCGGTTGAGCCGGGAATTAAAGTTTTTGGCTTTGACAAACTCGATGATGTCGGGGTGATTCCAGTCCATTTGGACCAAAAGGGCCCCCCGACGCCGGCCGCCCTGGTTGGTAGTGCCGGTGACGGCGTCAAAATCCTGAAGAAATCCAACCGGCCCGGAAGCGATGCCCTGCCCGGAATCAACTGGCGCCCCCTTGGGCCTGAGGTGAGAAACGTCAATGCCAGCCCCGCCTCCGGCCATATATATTTGCCGCATTTTGCAGCGCATTTCCTCAATTTCGACCAATGAATCCCCCACCCAGCCCAGGGGGTAGCAGGAAAAATATCCTGGACGACGGGTGTGAGGGTTGCCAAAAGACATCAAAAGCGGAGATGCGGGAATCAGGTGGCGATCGAGGATAGCCGAAATGAGTTCCTCAATCATCCCTGTCCCCTTCATGGGGTTATCAAGTCCGGCCAGTTTGGGAACCAGCCGTCCGGCCACAATGGTCTGAAAATTATCCTCCAAAGCCTCCCCGGTCTTGGGTTCGCGGACCGCATAACGTGTGGCGGTCAGATATTCATCGAAAAGACGCCAGGCCTTTTCAACCTCTTCGGCGGTGGGAGACTTTTGATCTTGGATATCGGGCATTGTAAAATTTTCTCCAGAAAAAAGTTAATACCCCCGATCCGAACCTGACAACGACATCGGAGGCAAAAAAAGCCGCTGGTATCCCAGCGACTGTGTCCAATGGATTAGACGATCCCAATATATAGTATTTTGACTTAAAATAAAAGCCCCTCTCAAAACCGGACCTGAGTTCCTGTTAACCAGTTGAGTCCGCCTCCCGGGAGGTGTTATCATAAACCGATCTTTCGAGGTCAGCTCCATTTAAGCTCTTTTTGGGCATTTTTAGCTTTGGCCTCTTAAGGCGCCTGTTTCTGACCAGAGCGCCAGGCGGGCCAGCTAAAAAGACCCTCTAAAAAGCTCAAAACTAAATCTAGCTTTGGAAAATTATTTTTTTTGGCAAAGTGGTTATGGATTCCAACTCACCAAGCTCAGCCGCCTCCCCCCGGGGATTATCCTTTTATCTGGCCGTTATTTTAACTCTGGCCCTTATTTCCAGCGGGGTCAGCCGGTTGATTTTTGGACCGGCTGACCCCTCAGGACCAGCCTTGGAAACCAATTTAAAGCTGATTTTTTTTGAAGATTTTTCTTTAATGGAAAGCCTGCTCAGTAATCCCAACACTGTCCTTTTGGACGCCCGAGACCCCAGACTTTACGCCATTGGCCGCCTTCCTGGTGCGGTGAGTTTTCCGGCCGAGGATGCTCCCAGCCGGGGCCAAACCTTTTTAAGATCTTTATCAGCCGGCGCCAAGATAGTCGCTTACTGCTCCGAGCGTTTTTGCCCTCTGGCCGAGGAACTGGCAACCAGCCTTTTAAAGCAAGGGGCCAGTGAAATTTTAGTCTTCGCCCCCGGCTATGATGCCTGGTCGGAATCCGGCCGACCTGTGGAACGGCCATGACAACAGAGCCCCGACCGACCAATCCGACCAATCTGACCACTTTAGGCCAGCGGGGGCGAGCATTCTTAGGGCTGATTTGGCCTTATGCCGCCCGAATCCTTTTGGGCTCAGCCTTTATTTTCGCCTCAGTGCTCAAAATTGGGGCGCCCACTGAAATGGCTTCGACTATCGCCGGTTACCGGCTCCTTCCGGATGTTTTAACCCCTATTTTTGCTCATTTTTTGCCCAGCCTGGAATTTTGGGTTGGACTTTCAATTTTAATTGGGAGTTTTCATTTCCGAAGGGCTGGGGCACTCCTATGCGCTTTAATGCTGGTCGTTTTTATGCTGGCCGCAGCTCAGGGACTGGTCCGAGGGCTTGATTTCGACTGCGGCTGCTTTGGCTTTGAAAGCGGTCGGCCCGATTTTTTCTTTTTTGTTCGCGATCTGGTCTTGCTTCTTGCGGCCATTTCGGTCTACCGGTCCGGTGGAGGCCGTAAAACAAGCACCTAATGAGAAAAAAATAACCGTAACTATTGCGGGGGATGCCGCAGCGCTGACGCCCGGGGGACTTGCGGGCTCTAGGAATTGAGTTAAAGCAGGCCTCAAAACCCGCCTCAACATAACGCTTCCTAATATCCTCAATTGAGCGACTAGTACCTTGCCCCATAACTTTTGTCTGATAATGTGATATCATAATGGTAACCAAAATTTGGAGGTGGTTACCATGGTTATTCGGTTTAAAGTCACTTTGACTCCAGAAGAGCGAGG
>JAISWF010000061.1 GCA_031271165.1 Deltaproteobacteria bacterium | reverse complement strand
TGAGTATTGATGCCGTTAATAATGTCCATGTCAGATATAATAGCAAAATCGCTCAGGTGGCGTCAACTCCAAAAGTTGTCTGCAAATCCTGATTGTTGGCGTCAACCCGATATCTAGATCTTTAATTATTGATTGTGCCGGCCAAAACCATTAATATTTGCCAAGATAAACAATTGAATATCAAATCAAGCTTAACTTGTCTGGCAATAAAATTTTTTATTTCTAATAATTTTTTTTAGTTAATTAAAGTGTTTTAGCAGGGCGGGCAAGCAATTTTTTTGTAATAGATTGTAAAAAATTGACTTTTTCGCGGGAACTGGACTGCTTCAGAGTGGCCTGTCAACGGTTGCATTGTAATTTAGTAATATTGTTCAATTTTTGCCTTAAGTATCTGGTTTTGACTGGTACTGGGCTGGGTAATCGCCAACCAGGCCTGATACTTTAGCCCATTGTTCAGCTCCCCATAGTGTCAGACTCCCTATAGTTCAGCCCCCCATTGTTCAGTTAAATTGATCAGCCAAACAGCAGCACCGACCGCCTGCCAGGGTCAATCTTCCTAAAGCAAAATCCGAAAGTAAACTCCGAAAGCGGTGCTCAAGACAATTTTCCGACCTCGCCCTATATTTAGAATCAAGTTTTGGTTCTTTAAAGCCGAAAAGATCGGTGAGGGCAGTGGGGAGGATTTGGGGGGGGGGTGTTGTCAGGCGGTTCTTAGAGCCGCTCGGACCTCGGTCAGCAATAATGCGGTTAAGGCCTCTGTGGCTGACCAAAAGACTGCCTCCCCCGGAGTGGTCCAATCCCGTCAAAGAGAACTCAGGCCAGACCCCGAAAGGAGCGAGCTGTGCTTTGTAATCGCCAAAAGCCGACCGTTTTAAATAATAAGCTGGTTTTGAGCCGCTCGACCCTTCCAAGACCATTGGTCAGGACTTGTGGTTTTCGAGATAAGGCTTTGGAGAGCCGGTTAATAGTCAACAACTGCCCTGAGATTGTCCCAGATGAGGCCCAAGACATGGGCGGTCTTTTTCGGTATCAACCTGACTGGGACAAAGTTCTGGTGGCCCTATTGGTCATTTTAAATATGATCTAAAAAAGCCAAATTGACCATAAGTTCAGCCAGCAGTTAGTTAAAGCGGCCTGTCTTTGAGACCTCAGTCGATGACTTCCGATTGACGGAGGCTCTCGGAACGTTTAAGCGGGCGGCGGCCTGGCGGATGAAGGTTATGTTTGCGCAATTTTCGCGATACCCCTGCTTGGCTGATGCCCAAACGAACGGCCATTTCCCGGGTACTGCGGCAGACAGCCAGGGCTTGTTTGAGGAGAGTCTTTTCGGTGGCTTCCATGTTCGGGTTGAGCCTGGGAGGAAGACTCTGAGTTCCCGCTGGCAGAGCTCCTCCGGCCGGCTGAGCGCCTTTGGCGGTGAGTCTAGAGCGGGAGCCGAGGAAGGATTTGAGAAAGGCCCCGATTCGGGGGGAGGAACTTAAAATCACCGACTGGTGAAGGCAGTTGACCAGTTCCCTGACGTTACCGGGGAAATCATAGTTGTTTAAGATCTCAACGGCCAGAGGATCCAAGATCATGGATTTACAATAGCGGCGGTTGAATTCGGCCAGTTTTCTCTTGGCCATGTCCATGATGTCTTCCGCTCTGTCCCGCAAAGGCGGCAGACGAAGACAAAAGACATTGAGCCGGAAATACAAGTCTTCTCTGAATTGCCGCTGGGACACAAGTTCTTCGAGATTGCGGTTAGTGGCGGCAATGATGGAACAGTGAGAACTGAGATTTTTGTTGCCGCCGACCCGTCGGAATTCGTGGTTGTCAAGGAAGGTTAAAAATTTGGCTTGAACTGATAAGGGCATTTCCCCGATCTCATCAAGAAAAATGGTGCCTTGGCCAACGGTTTCAACGAGGCCCGGCCGACCCCCGGGGTGGGCTCCGGTAAAGGCTCCTTTTTCGTAACCAAAGAGCTCTGCCTCCAATAGGCTTTCTGGCATGGCCGCACAGTTGAGATGGATGAAAGGCTCAGAAGAATTTTTGGTATTGGCGTGGATAAATTTGGCGATCATCCCTTTACCGGTCCCGCTTTCCCCAGTCAGCAATACTTCTTTTATCCCGTGATAAGCTAGTTTTAGAGCCGTGGTCAGAGTCCTCTTCATCTGGAGACTTTGGGCGACGATGTCAAAAGCAGCCGGGTCATCATTTTTGACGACTTCGGCTACGCTGTCGAACTGCCCCAGGAGCCAGTTTTGTTCCTCGGGGTCGGCCATCAGTTCCATAACCTCCGTTAGATCTCTCTGAGTTACCACTACTAGCTGGACTTCCCCATCTTCTTTGAAAATGGGCTTTCCTGTCGCCAAGACTAACCGGTTGGTTTTAAAGTGCCGGATGAGCTTGGTGATGGGTTTTTTGTTCTTTAAAACATCTGGACAAACTGAGCGGTCCAGCAGACGCTGGCGGACAAGGAAGTCGGCCTGGTGCCCTTTGATCTCATCGGCCTGAAGACCGGTTTGCTCAGCAGAAGCGCGGTTGAACAAAATCAACCGGCCGCAGTCATCGTATACGCTGATGCCGTCAGGGGAGGTTTCTAAAATTTGGCGATAGTAAGAAGTCAGGGGATCGTTTGGTCCCAGAGGGGCGGCGTGGTGTCGGTGGCGGTCAAAATCGACTATGGCGACCGCTAGACCACCAGATTTTCCGGGCAGGGGAGCACAGTTCAGAAAGCAGCCCGGTATTTCCGAAAGTTTAATTCCGGGGGCTGGTCGATGGCGGACCGGAAAGAGTTTTCCGGCTGTCTTGGGCCATAAATCGTATAGATTGAGACCCAAGAGTCTGTCTTCTGAAAGGCCGGTTAATTTGGAGACGATTTCATTAGATTTAAGAATTAAACCATCGGCATTGGTTATCAAAATACCTACGGCTGGGATGGCTGAGTTTTCAGCGGCCTCAAAGGGTGCATTCGAAGTGGCGATTTCGGCAACATTGGTGTAACATAGGGTCATACCCAAACTCCCTTCGCTAAATAATTTCTAGGGTTTATCCGAGAGCCAAACAAAAGTTTCCCGGACGGGCGGTTTTAGCGAGGATGAACGTTAGGGCTTTAATGCATTGATTCTCCTTCCAGTTTGGGTGAGATAGCAATGTCGCTGGTCTAATTTTTGGTCAGTCGTCAGGCCCTCTCAGAAAGCGTTATAAAGATTTCATAGTGCCAAGCCGCCAGCCGCCTAAGTGGCCCTGACCGCCTTTTCTAAAATATTAACACAATCGGTTTGTTATGGCAAGGTGGTTGATTAATTAAAAATCTAAAGAATTAGTTTTTACTTCTATGTAACCAATAATTCTATTAAGCTTCTGTCCAGTAGGCTTGGCTATGGGAAAATGATAGTTTGACAGAAAAACTGTCTAGATTGGGAAGACTAGACAATAGAGATATTTGCAAATATTATGCTAATATCATATATTTATTTGATATTTATAAAATAAGAAAATAAATTTATTGACTAATTTCGATGAATGATCCTGCAGCAGAAACTGCGTGATATCTTAAGCGAAGAGTGTCGATTTATTGCTTATATTAAAATTTATTGTATTTTATAGTATATATTTTTGTATTGATTTTGTCATTCTTGCTTTTATGCTTAATTTGTTGTTATATGTTTATTTGTATCTTTACCCACAGTTGAGATGTAATACCCACCGCTTAAAAATCCTCCTCCACAAAGATTCATCCCAAAAGATTCTGTTTTTCTTCAGGGCAGCGTTCAAAGATTTTCTTGGCCGTTATGCTTTTTATTGATCACCTAATTAGTGATCGGCTTAGGGTTGGTATTCTTTGAACTAAAAAATGCTGCTGCTCTCTATCAGTCCCAATTTCCAGAAACATCATTTCGTAACGGTCTTCTCTTTCTTGGCAAATTTCCGTAAGACCTGCATCTACCGTATCGCTGAATACTACTGGGCGATACTTAGCTCGGCATATGAAGTTACATTATTACTGATACTTTATGCTTCTTATGTATTGATGTGTTTTGTGGACTAATTTATTGGCTCTTTAAAAATTTTCTTTTCTAGATATCGGGTTGACGCCAACAAAAATGATTGGCATACAACTTTTCGGTTTGACGCCACCTATGAATTTTGAGTTCTTCTACAGGCTATACTAAGCAATGGTTTGAGGTGTATCCA
>JAISWF010000060.1 GCA_031271165.1 Deltaproteobacteria bacterium | reverse complement strand
TAGATGATTGATCAACCGGTAAAAACCCTCAAAACCTGAATTCTTAAATTTTTTTGTCAGTAATCTCAAGATGTTAAAAATGATAAAAACGAAAAAATAGACTTTTTACTGGTCGATCAACAATATTGGCGGGAAAATTCTGGGATTTTGGAAGAGCCTTATGGTTATTCGGAAGCCTTGGCTCTCCTGGTTATGAACGCTTTTTTACAGAGGCTCTTAAACAGTGACGTTAAGTTTGTGCATAGGGAATACGCCTTAGGTAAGCGGCGGGTCGATCTTTATATCGAGTATATGGGACAAGTTTACCCTATGGAGTTAAAAATTAATGCTAACCAAACGTTAAAAGATAGTTTGGCTTAAATAAATGATTATATTGATATTTGTGGTGCGAAAGAAGGTTGGCTAGTCATTTTTGATAATGAGAAGAAAAAGTCCTGAGACGAAAAAATAACCTGGAAAACGACCCAATATGAGGGCTCGACTATTCATATAGTTGGTTGTTAAGCCTATCCCATTAATTCTTCTTTAATTTATGTTAGTAAAGACTTAATTTCAAAAAGTTTATTTGTCAAAACCTAGAGGTCGCCGTGGTCAGCGACCAACCATTGATTTTAATACCTTAAGATTACCAAACATGGCAGCAACGAACTGAATTTCATCGGACAATCCGGGCGATTGCCAATGGTTTACGTGAAATCATAGAGGGCTGAGATTTCAAGCAATATGTTCTTGGGCGGCTCTTTTACCGGTATATCTCCTAATGGACGGCCCCCAAAGGTTTGGTGGCTTCCAGAGGAAAACCCTTCAGCGCCTCCAGACTGGCTTTCACCAAGTCCCCTGGCCGACTAGCCAACATCAAGGCCGAGCGCAGGCAGACCGCTGAGGCACCAGTCTCCATGACTGACCGCAGGTTATTGGGAGTCAGGCCGCCCACTGCCCAAACGGGAATCGACAGAGCCTGACAGATATCGGCCAAATTCTCAAGGCCCGTACCTGGGTGGCCGGGCTTGCAGGTGGTGGGAAAGATCGGTCCAAAAAGGACGTAGTCTGCCCCCTCCCGTTCGACCTCAAGGGCCTGCTCAAAGCTGTGGACAGAGACCCCCACCTTTAGCTTATGCCTCTTTAACCCGTTGCAACCCAAATACTCGTCCCAAGGCAGGTGACAGCCGCAGGCTCCCGAGTAAACTGCCGCCTCCAGAGACTGCCGGCCGTTTAAGAAGAGCCGAGCCTTCTTTCCAAGGGCTAATTGGACTTCTCTGGCCAAGGTCAGAAATTCTTCGGGGCTTAGCTCCTTTTCCCGAAGGATCACCTGCCCTACACCGGCCGACGTCACTGTCTTGATCAGCTCTGGCAGTGGTTCCTTGGCTAGGTGCCGATCGGTTACCAGGACCAGTCTGGGGTCAGAGACGAATGTAGTCATTAAAGACTGCCTGGAAGCCCATTTGGGCCAGGGCCTGACAAACCTGCGGGACATTGCGGGGGTCGGACTTGAAGAACTGCTCCTCGCCGTGGTCGGGTCCCGAGTGTCCGCCAACGGAGGTCCTGACTCCGGCCGATAGTCTAGTGGCCCCCAGGCCCACCAGGTGGTCCCGGAAGAAAGGCCGCTCCCTGGTCGAAAGCGAGATCCCCGCCCAAGGCATGAAGATCCGAAGGGCCATAATAATCTGGGCCAGTTCAGCCTCGGAGACCGGTGATTGCTGGAAAACCACGTGACCAGGAGCCGGCCGCAGTCTGGGGACCGAGAAGCTTATCTCGGCTTGGGGATGGAGTCGGCTAAGGTACAAGGCGTGCCAGCCCAGGGCCAACACATCCCGCCGGAAATCCCCAAGACCCAGCAGGGCTCCCAGTCCCACTCCCCTCACCCCAGCCGCTAGAGCCCGCTCCGGGGCCGCCAAACGCCAGGCGTAGTTTCTCTTGGGGCCCTTGAGGTGGACATGAGCGTAGAGATTTGGCTCGTAGGTCTCCTGATAGACGCACACGTAGTCCACTCCGGCATCCCTGGCCCGGGAATACTCCCGGATCGACAGAGGATAGACCTCCAGACCCACCTTCTTAAGGCGCTTAGCCGCCAAGGCGGCACAGCGGAAGATGTACTCAGGCCCTGAGCGAGCCCGGGAATCCCCAGTGAGCAGCAACACGTCCTCCAGGCCGGTAACTTCAATAGCCGCCAGTTCCTGGTCAACATCAGACTCGGTAAGCGCTCCCCGGCGAATGTCGCCCAAGGCGCTAAAACCGCAATACAGGCAGTGATTGACGCAGTGGTTGGCTAAATATAAAGGCGTAAACAGCGTGACATTGAGCCCGAAGTGCCTGAGCGTCAGATCCCTGGACCTGGCCGCCAGGTCCTCCAGGTTTTCAGCCGCCGCCGGAGACAGCAGCGCCCCGAGATCCTCCAGCGACAGAGTCTCCCGTTCTAAACTCCTGGCCACCTGCCTGGACCCAACAGCCTGGAAATCGAAGGCCAGGGCTGCATCTATTGCTTCCTGAAAACTGATATGAGGCATAGCGAGACCTTATGGTTGGCGGACCAGTCGGGCCGGACCGCAATGGTCGATGAAGATTTATAATAAACGAGTAATAGGCTCATACCCTAGGCAGCGATCTTCCGCCCCGCTGGGCAGCAGTTTCCTTTGGCCGCCGGGGCGATGTTTTCACTTATGGTCTAAATTTTACCAGCAGCCATAATCGGAGCTGCAGTGCTAAAACTTCTCCTGAGAAGATGGGTCTTGGGAACCTTTTTCCTCCCACAGAAAACCGGTTAGGGGCGAAGATGCCTGGGGGCGGCCCACCGGGCCCAGGCCTGCCAAATAGGCCGCCCGACCGGCTTGTACAGCCAAGGCAAAAGCCTTAGCCATGGCCGGGGGGTCGTCGGAGGTGGCCACGGCAGTGTTGACCATGACCGCCGCTACTCCCAACTCCATGGCCTCGCAAGCCTGACTGGGCCGGCCGAGGCCGGCATCCACGATGACCGGAACCTGCAGGCACTCCACCATGAGCTTGACCATCTCCTTGGTGGTCAAACCCCGGTTGGAGCCGATAGGCGCCCCTAGCGGCATGACGGCCGCTGCCCCGGCCTGCTCCATCTTACGGCCCATGACCGGGTCGGGGGTCATGTAGGCCAGCGGAGCGAAGCCATCTTCGGACAGGAGCGCCACGGCCTGGAGAGTCTCCTCGTTGTCCGGCAAAAGGGTCCTCGAATCGGCGATAACCTCAATCTTGATCAAATCCCCGCAGCCCAGTTCCCTGGCCAACCTGGCCAGGGTCAAGGCCTCTTTAGCCGTGCGGGCTCCAGAGGTGTTTGGCAGGATAGCCCTGCCAGGAGGCAGATGGTCGAGGATGTCGCCAGGGCCATTGAGATTTGCCCGTCGCAAGGCTAAGGTGACGATCTCCACCCCCCCAGCCTCCACCACCTCAGTAAGGCGCTCAATGGGATGTTTACCTGAGCCAAGGATCAGCCGGCTGCCAAAAAGACGTCCAGCTAAAGCGAGTTCGTCGCCGGGCAAGACACCGGTCATCGGCTTCCTCCTCCCATGAAGTGCACCACCTCAATGACATCGTCGGGGCCGATCTCGGTATCGACCAGAAGGTGACGCTGGATTATCTCCTCGTTGACCAATACAGCCACGCGATCAGGCTTGTAGCCGGCCAGCTCTAATATCTCCCCTAACTTGGTGGCCTGGCCAGGGTCGAAGATAACACCGTTGAGCCGCATAATTGCTCCAAATTCCCTCCGTTTTAAAAATAAGCCCGGAGAAAAACAAAAAGCCGCTGCCGGCTTAAGAGCCAGGAGCGGCTTGGGTTTATAAAATAATCGCTTGAGGCATCACAGTTCCCTTCGGCGGCATTACCCGCATCAGGTTCGGAAGGTTCGGCCTTGCAGCCGTCTCAGCCCTTGCGAGCTCCCTTACTGACTTTTTGATGACTTTGACTGGTGGTGTTCTAAAAAGTTGCCAGGCTCATAAAAATCCTGGCGCCAAGTAAATGATACCACTTCTCAACCCGACTGGCAAGCCGGCCACAATAGTATAATTTCTAATAATGTTCGTTAAAGGCTGTCCGCAAATAACCATTGTCTGTGGAGGATGAAAAAAAACCTTGACCATGACCATGAATGACCAGGCCTCAAGGCGCAATAAATACCGTTAGGCCAATGAGTTGATGTTTCAGTGGAAAAATCAGCGTCTCAAGGTCAGTAATCTTGGGTCGGCTGACGCCAGGTTCTCTTGATGGCTGATGGCTAAGGGCTTAAATTTTCATTTTGACCTTTAAGGCCTTTAAGAAGTGATTAAAGCCTTGATCGCGGCATCATGAGCATGACCAGGGAAGCCAGAAAAAACGCTCCCAGGCCCAGGCTGATCCCGGCTGAGCCAAAGGTTACCGACAGCGGCGCCGGCAGAAGTCTAACCATACCAAAGGCTGCCACCGCCATGGGCAGGGGGTTTAGAATAATAAAAAACCTCGGATAAAAAGTTTTCCTCCTCAAGGTCAGGTATCCCATAAGCAGCCAGCCCAGGCTCATAGCACCTACAGCCGGGAGCCAAAGCTCCATCAGCAGGTGCTCAAAGGAGCCGGCCAGGGCCAGGACCGATTCGGTACAAGTTCTTTCCACATTCAAGGCGATTCTGACCGCCTGACCCAATCCGTAATAGGTAGCCAACGTGGCCGGCGACCAGCAAAACCCGGCCAGAAGAGGCAGGCCCACTCCGGCCTGCCAGAGCCGTCCCACCGGTTTGAGCGCCGCTAAGACTAGGTAAAGTGCCAAAACCAACAGCGGACAGGCCAGGACAGCCAAAACCGCCCCGGTGGCCTGGGCCGAGGCGGAGCCGGAAGCCACCATAGCGGCCAGTTCTCGGTCGCCCAGGAAAGCAGATTCGGACAAAATCGGATATGACGTCAGATCGCTGCGGTACCCTAAAAGGAGTGCGTCGCTGGCCGTCCACATGGCGGCCCCCAAAGCTCCGCAGAGGGCCGAAAGCCTCATCAAGTTCAAAGATGGTTTTATGGATTTTAAAGAGGGTGTTGGATACAATACGGCTCCTTTTTTATTAGTGATGGTCGAATGGAGGCCAACAGTCAAAGAGCGGCTACAGCCCATCCAAAATGGTTAAGCCCTATCCATGAACCCATCACAGTCCTTAGGCCTTGATGGGGCTTTGAGCAGCGTACAGGGCCGCCCCAAAGGCCACAGTGTACTGAGGGGCCGGCAATACCGAAACCGGGCAGAGCAGTTCATCTTCCAGGGCCGCCCTGAGACCAGGGTCCTGAGACGGCCCACCGTCCAGCCACAGTTCCCCGTCGACAATATCGCTCGCCGCCTGCCCTACCAAGGCAGCTACCCGCCTGGCCACCGAACGATGGAAGCCCTTGATAACCGAGGCGGCTGTAGCTCCCCGGGCCAGAAGCGAGACAATCTCACTTTCAGCAAAGACCGCACAAGTGCTGTTCAACTCCACTGGCTCATCGGGCCCTGAAGCCAGTTCCCCGAATTTTTCCAGCCTGGTATCAAGGATTCTGGCCACCTGCTCGAAAAAGCGGCCCGTCCCGGCAGCGCATTTGTCGTTCATCCTGAAATCGACGATCCGGCCGTTCTCATCAAGACGAATCACCTTAAGATCTTGTCCGCCGATGTTTATGATGACTCTTCCCCGGCCGCCGCTAAGCCGGTGCAGACCCAGGGCGTTGGCTGATATCTCATCAACCGTAGCTGAGGCGCTGACAAATAATCTTTTCCCATAACCGGTGGCCGCCGCCGCCCCGATATCAGAAGATGACAGCTCCAAATCACCCAGAGCTTGGTCAATGAGTTCCCCGGCCAGGCGCTCCTGGCCGGGGGCCGTAGGCGTCTGGCGGCACCACTTAAGCTGCCCCTCGTCGACCAAGGCGACCTTAATGGCTGTGCTGCCGAGATCTATACCGATAGAAATCATGTCTCACCTTTAATTGGTTATAATTATTGCCGACTTCGCTTTTAATCCTGCCCTTTTAGGGCAGGCGGCCTGGTCCGTTATAAGGTTCCAGCGAAAGCCTCCAGTCTGGTCAGGAGTGTGTCGCGGTCCTCGCGTGAGTAATCGGTTTCCAGCCTCAGAAATTTTATACCCAGGCCTTTGACATTGGGCTCTACGGCCAGGCTCTTGAGATCAAAGAGGTGACACCCCTTCAGGACGTGGAAGATCACCCCCTGGAAAAGAGGGTGATCAAAAAGGTTGGTGATGTTGTTGACCACTTGGTAGTGGTCGGCAAAGGTCGGACATAGACAGCCCAGCTGGTAGCGCTGGCTGAGGGCGGTCATCAAGCCGTAAAAGGACTCATCACTTACTGCGACCGGACCGGGCAGAAGTCTTTCCGAGGAGCAAAAATCATCAATGACCGTCTCAAGTCCGGCTTGCTCGACTAAAAGAAGGGTTTTAAAATTTGGAAAGAAGATCGGGGAACCGGCCAGGAAAACCTTCTTGGCTTGGTTCCGCCGGCCACTTAGGTCGGGCGGGCCAAGATTTACCCCAGCCGCTGAGGCGTTCTTAAAGTCAGTTTGAACAGAACCAGGGCCGACCAACGCCTGGTCCCCAACTGCCAGCCAAACGGCCCTGGCGGCCTGGGTCCAGTTTTGGACCTGATCAAGGTAAAAGGCCGCCGTTATCACTGTAAACCAAATCTGGGGGAGTTTTGACTGACGCTTGAGATCGATCAAGTCGGAAAGAGCCATAAAAGCCTGGCGGTAAACTCTTATGGCTTTAGACAACTCTTTGGGGCCTATTTTGCGACCCGATATGGCCGTCAAAAAATCATTTAACCGCCAAGTCTCCTTCAGCCAGCGATCGGATGTCTGGGGGCTGTTTTTGACCCTGGGAGGGTCCATCAGGTGGAGCTTGGCTGGGAGCTTAAGACCGCACAGTTCTGAAAGAGAACCGAACTTGACTGTCCAGTCGCACATGGTAGGCATTATTAGCCCGGCCAGTTCCGGCCCTTGGTCAAGAGACATCATGGAGCCCAATAAAGAGCGGAGCATGGGACACATGACTGCAGGCAGGCTGGGACTCGATAACCTTTCAGCGGCCTGGTGGCCGCCCATCAGGCGGAAGGGGTGGAGCCCATGGGCCTCAATAAGTTCCAGCGGGGCCACTTGGCACAAAAAGGCGGCCACGGGCTTACCAATCGCAGCCAGACGCTTATCCGGCCGGTCGGCCAATAGATCTAAAAAGTAACTATACTGCTCCACAAAGTCGGCCCTGGCCCTAAGGCGGGCGATTTCACCAGCGGCGTCCTGGGCCATCTGGCTGGCAATTTTCTCACGCCTGGCTGAGGCCCGAGCCCCGGCCTCCGCATGGGGCGCACTAGGGCTGCCTGATTTGCCTACCCAATCCATTTGTACAGATGCCTCCCCACGCTGATTTGGCGTCCGCCAGTTTATGACTCACGTCAGAGACGGTCACCAGGACCTTTTAGGGCCTTAAAAAACGCAGTCCGGCCCTTTAGAAAGCGGGCTGCATACCTTCTGGAAGAATTAAAAATGGCCCAGGGGCCGTATTTAATGGCCAAGGACCCATCAGTTGCGCAGCACTGGGCGCAATTAAAGCAGCCCTGGCAGCCGCTGGTGGAAAGGGTGACAGGTTTGACCAGGGCCGGATTACAATTGGAACCCGGATCAATGGCGGGCGTGGTTTTGTCTATGTCAGCGGGACAAACCCGGCGGCAGTTACCGCAGCCCAAGCAAGCCTGGGGCCGTTTGAGCACCCTTAAGAGATACAGCGGACGGAACAGGCCGATCAGAACCGACATAGGGCAAAGGAGACAAAAAAACCTAGTCTTAAAAAACATGCCCACCAAAACCAGACCCGAGAAAATCATCAGTACCACGCTGGTGGTCAGTAAAACCGGATTGGTGAAATCAAGGTTAAGGTAAGTCGTATCGCCGGTCAAAAGAGGCATGATTAATTTAACCGGACAAATGGCGCAGTACGGCAGAGACAGATCTGGATGGGCAGCACCCAAGGTGATTAAGACCGGGGTACTGACCAGATAACCAAAGCAGACGTACTTAAGGGTTTTAATAAAGGCCATCGTCCGCTCGGTAAAAATGGCTTCTCTAATCCGAAGCTTATTTCTGAGCCTGGCCGCATAATCCTGGACTAAGCCAAAGGGGCAAGTCCAGCCGCACCAACTTTGGCCCAAGAGCGCCACCAAGGCGATGAATAAACCCAAGGCGGCCAAGGCAGCCAGTCCTCGACCGGAAGAAAGGACCGCCCAGTTCATGCCGAGACCGCCCATGGGGCTTTGGAGAAACCTAAGGTAACAAATGCCGCCGCAGCCGACCACGTACGGGCAGCTGAGACAGGGAAGCGATGGTCCCAAAGATACGCCCAGGCGCCCGCCAAAAGTCAAGATAAGGAAAAAAACGTGCTGGCTCAGAAACCTAAAGGTTCTTATCGACAAAACCGAACCTCCGGCGGTAAACAACCGTAAAGACAGCTGCGGCGGCGACAGTTAAACAAAGGACCGCCAAGGCCCCAGAACGGGAGCCGTGGAGGGCCTGGTTTCGAAAAAATTCGAAACTAAAGCTCACCAAATATGGCGGCTTAACCTGATCCAAGCTCCGCTCCAGATCAAAATCCCCACTTGGCTCTAATCCCCGCTCCTGGCCCCAGGGGCTGGCGGCGGCCGGGGTTCCTTGAAGATCAAAAGGCCTGTCTATTGGGCTCTGGGGTGAATTTTGGTTTTTGGGGAAGAGCTCGGCCAGAAGGACAATCTCCTTGCCCCCCGCCGGTCCGGCCCGGTTTAACGCTGAATCGTCTTTGACCTTGTAGCCGACAACGTCAGGCTCCCCCAGCGGGACCTCCTCAAGGCGTCCCCGGTCCAGGGCGGCAATGGAGCCGACGCTCAAAGAGCTGGATTCCAGCGCCAGCTTGGCGCCGGCTAACATTCTGAAGGCTGGCCTGGCGGGACTAACCACCGTCAGCACCGGCCAAAGCGGTTGGGCCAGCGTCTCTGGCGCCGGGGCCGGCGATAATGTCGGGGGGTATAATGACATTCTGGCTTGGGCGTAAACGGTGGCGGATCCTGTAACAACCCTGGAGAGGAGATCGATCGTCGAGTTGCGGTCGGTCCGGACCCAGACGTACCAAGCCCCGTCATGGACAAAGGGCTCGGCTTTGAAGTAAACCGGCTCGGAAGCCGCAACCGGGCGGTGCCCCATGAGGATGAGGTCGGCCCTCTTGATAATCACCTCAACTGAACTGACCGCTGCGGCCGGACCCATTGCCCCGGGCTTTTGAGAATTAAGGCTTTGGCCAGGGTCAAGCGACCGACCTGGTCCAGAAAGCCGAAAAAGCCGAGCCGAAAAATAGTCGTAGAGGCCAAATGGGGAGTCGCCTGGTTTAACCAAGGTCCACCACACCCATGGCCGGTCAGTTCCGGGCGGGGCCCCGCCAGCCCCCCCGGCCGCCAAGGCGGCCGGGGCAAGGGGCTTTAAAAGCAGCCCAAGGACGACTATCAGGAGCGCCGCCTTAGAACTCATACGACAGGCTCCCCACCATGTGGAAGCCCGGCTGGTAAAAGCCCCAGGGCTCATACTCTCTATCGCCGATGTTTTTAAAGCTCAGGGAGGTCCTGACCCGGTGATCCTCCCCGTATTCCAAGCCAACGGTCAGATCGGCCTTCCAACCGGAGGAGTACATGATGTTGGTGCCGGTCGCCCCGCTCAAAGTGGTGAAATCAACATTGTGGTGCCCGCCCGACCAAGTAAACGAGGCGTCTGAAAAGAACCTGACGTTGCCGCCAAATTCTTTGGAAAACTTAAGTCCAGCCGTGCCCCAGCCCCTGGGTATCCCGGTATCCTTGGTTTTGTTGCCGGCGACCTCGCGCTCATAGCTGATGGCCGTAATTGATATATACGGGGTTAGATAAAGACTTTCGATGTCGTAGGATAAAAATAACTCCGCTCCGTAGTTTTTGACCCGGTCGGCGTTTACCGTTCTGGTGTAAAACCGGCCTGAAGGGTGGGGGACGGTGGTGCTGGCGTCGTAAAATGGTTGATCCAAAACAGAATAAAACAAACTCAGATCGACGTTAAGGCCGTGAGCGAAATAACGCGCCCCCAACTCGAAGTTGTCGGAGGTCTCCGGCTTTAGCGACGGATTAGGGAGGCTTCTTTGGGTTTTACCCATCTGGCCGCTCAAGGTCGGGGCCCGGAAACCTTGGGAGTAAAGAGCCCGGAGACTGAGATTTTCAATCCCTGAGTAAACCACCCCCAAGCTCCCGACGAAATTATTGTCCTTTGACTTTGATATCCTTTGAGGATAAGCGGCATCCTGAGTGATGCCATTTTCGATCCAGGTGTAGCGCAAGCCCAGCGTCAAGCCCCAGTCACTGGTAATATCCCATTGGTCTTGGGCCAAAACGGCGATCGCTTGGGAAAAACCCCGGCGGTCCTCATCTTTGGTCCCGGCACGCTTCTGAAGGCCGCCGTAGACAGCGGTGCTATGGGCAGTGTTTTTCTCAAAGTCCACGCCCACGGTTAAAAGGTTATTGTCAAACAGAGCCAGATCGGCCAAAACCGAGGCCCCAAAAGAGCGGCCCTCATCAAAGCCTAAAATGGTGCTGGAGCCGGCCAGATTGATGGCCTGGTAGGGGGCCGGTATTGAATTTAGCTTAAAATCAATATCGGTTTTCTCGTTTATGAAATAGGTGGTGGCCAGGACCCTTTGGACGACGGGACTTAAGTTTTGGAGCGTCAAGGAGGCGCTAATGGAGTTACGCCATTCATCGGGAATTTCCGAATAGCGGGAGCCCGACGGGAGTAAAAAGATCGAGGGCGGCAGCTGCTTACGGGTCAGTGCATTTATCCCCGGGATCAGGCGCTTACCTTTGAACCTGGAAACCGCCACATCAATACTGCCCTGGTCCCAGCGGTAACCCATTTTACCAGAGTAGTTTTGCCGCTCATAATCGGAGTGCCAATAGGTGGCGCCGCCTGGCAGTTTAAGTTCCCCGGCGTCAAAGTAGGAGCCGGCCAGGCGCCAGTAAAACCCGGCGTGATTTCCGTATATGGCCGCCCTGGGGTTTAAGCCTTCAGTGGAGCCGTCGTATAAAAGGCCCACCTCAAAACCGAAAGGACGATCAAAAGGTTTTTTGGTGATAATATTGACCACCCCGCCGATGGCGTCGGAACCATAAAGGGCCGAGGCCGGGCCCTTGATAATCTCAATGCGCTCTATCTCCGAAGGGTCAAGGTTGATCCCGCCAGCCTCTTCGGCGTTCAAGGTGGTGGCCATCCTTTGTTTGATGCCGTCAATCAAAATCATGGTCCGATCGGAACCGTGACCCCTCAAGCTGAACTGGTACTGGGCGTAGGAGTTTTTGTTGACCTGGACTCCGGGTAAAAGCTGGATGTAGTCGGAGGCTTCAGGCATGGGCTGGTCTCTGATTTGCTCCTCACCGACCACCGAAATAGACAGCGGAACCTCGGCCAGCGCCCGGTCGACCCTGGTGGAGGTGATGGTGATAGTCTCTAAAGTTGAAGAAGTGGCTCCGACCTCCTGGGCGGCTGCAACCGCAGTTGGGATAATAGTAGCCGCCAGGAGTGCGGCCAGCAACGAAAGCATTTTTATCATTGGGTTCTCCTAAATGGTAAGGTCGCCGTCAGGGCGGCGCAGGCCTTGGCCGCAGAAGAGACACCAAACCCGTCAGGCCCACCTGGCGCCGGCCGCCTGGCAACGGCCGACCGCAAAATGGCGGACCTTGAAGGTTTTCCGGTTCTTCCCAAACGGCCGCTTACAGCAGCCATCCCACCTGGGAGATCGGAGAAATGATAAAACGCTTTTTAAAAAAAGTCAATAATTTTAATATATTACACCCATGATACTTATTACTGTCCAGTAACTTTTACTACTTGCGGCCGCCGCAGGCGGTTTAAAGCCCTGCTGACCTTAAAGTCCAAGAGACTGCCGGCGCCGCAAGTCAATGAAACTGCAAAACTCAGCTCAACGGGCCAGCTCTTAAGCTTTGAAAAACGTCATCGGGAGAGGCCAATGCTGACCAAGCCGGGCTCGTCTGGTCAGATGTCTGCCGGGAGGGGGAGCCTTATGGTCACCGCCACGCCCTGGTCACAGTTGGAAACTTCAACTGAACCGCAGTGAAGAAGAGCGATCTTTTTGACCAGATAAAGTCCAAGCCCGGAGCCGTAGACTCGGCCCTCCTCGGCCCGGTAGTACGGAAGACAGAGGTTGGCCAGCTGCTCAGCCGTCAGCGGCGGGTGGGTATTGATGGACTCGACGACCAGTTCATTGGGCCGGGCTTTTAGGGAAAACGTTATCTCCCCGCTAGGCCCGGTGTACTTAAGGGCGTTATCTAAAATGTTATCCAAGAGGCGGTCCAAAAGAAGTTCATCGCCCAAAAGCCACCGATCGGTCTCAATGTGAGCATTTATGGGGACGGCCTTAAGTGAACTCCGGTGTCGGTAGCGGCCCAGCACCTGCCGGCAAAGCGAGGAAAAATCCAAGGGCGCCGGTTCAAGTTCCTCATGCCTTAGATCGAGTTTTCCGCCCAAAAGGCCCGAAGCGACCATATTTTTCAACAGCTCGACCTCCAGGCGGGCCTGGTTTAAGGGTTCGTGGAAGCCAGCTGGGGGTTTGGAGGAAGGTTCCCCGTTGGAAGAGCTCAATGGGGCGACAGCGGCAGGCGGCAATTGCCCTGAGAGCATCTCCAGGCACATTGAAAGGTTGGCGACACAAGAGCGCATCTCGTGGCTCATATTAGCCATAAGCTGCCGCATGCCGGTCATGTGGCTTGATAAGCTGTCGGTTAGATAGTTGACGGCCTTGGAAACATCGGCGACCTCGTCCTCCCCGGTTTCGGGAAGCCTTAAGCTAAGATCACCTGAGGCTACCGTCATCACCTGGGCCCTAAGATCCTGGAGGGGTTTGGAGATGCGTTTGGAGGTGAAAAGACTTAACACCAAGCTTAAGCCAATAAGCCCCAACACCCCTTGAACGAAAACCCCCCAATGCTGGACCAAGGTGCTCCTTTGCCAGTTAAAGCAGACCACGACCGGGCGTCCGTCTCGAAGGCTTTCGACCCTGATGACCAATGACGGCTCAACGGTTTTAAGGACCAAGGCGCTTGCGCTCTCAAACACATAACGCCGATCAATGACTTGCTCCCTGACCCCGGCGGTCATGCCCGGCCAAGGTTCGCCGAAGAGCACCCCGCCGTCTGGGTCCTCCAGCCACATCCGCCGGTTACCAACCCGGTAGACATCAATAAATTTTTTCAAATTATCGTCGCTGATTTTTTCCAAGTTCCGGCTGACTTCGATCAGATACTCGACCGTCGAATTAACCCGCAAATCCATGTCATATGTAAATAAATACCAGCCTAACGTAAAAACTTGGGTAATGGCAATGGTTAAAAAGCTACATAAGAATATTTTATGCCATAATCTAGGTTTTATCGGTCTCATCGCTCAGGATTCCAGTTGTAGCCGTAACCCCAAACTGTGGCGATGGTCTTGTGGTCGGCCCCCAACTCAGAGAGAATCTTTCGGAGACGGTTGATGTAGACGTTGAGGCTGTGATTTTCGGACTCAAGCTGCTGCTCAAAAATGTGGCCCAAAATCTGGTCGCGGGAAAGAATTACCCCGGCGTTGGACATAAACAGATAAAAAAGCCTCAATTCCAGCTGGGTAAGATTTTTGACGACTGGCTGCCCGTGGCGGCTGTAAATCATCCGGTGGCGGCTGATATCAAGGGTCAAGGGCCCGGTGGTCAGAAGATCGGTCGTCTTGGTTGGGGGTTCGAGGCTTTGAGACTGGGACCGGCGCAGGACTGCCTTTATCCTGGCCAATAACTCCCCCAGGAAAAAAGGTTTGCCGATGTAGTCGTCAGCGCCTTGATCAAGGCCCTTGACCCTATCGAGCCGATTGTTGGAGGCGGTCAGCATGATGACCGGGACAGGGGAACTCAGGCGGATTTTCTTGAGCACTTCAAAACCGTCCTCGCCGGGCAGCATAACGTCCAACAGCACCAGATCGGGCTTAAACTCCCCGATGGTCTCCTGGGCCTCGCTGCCGTCGGGCAGGGTGGCGGTCAGGTAGTGGTGCGACTGGAGAAAGTCTTCCAGGCGGGTCCGGAGCCGGACAGCGTCGTCAACGATGAGGATTTTGGCTTGGGGGGGACAATCCATGACATACCCGGAAAAATATGCAGGCGGGGAAAAAGTAATCCTTAGGGAGTAGATTATTGGGCCAAAACGACCATAAAACCTATTATTTCAGGACGTTGATTTTAGGAGTTGGCTGTTAAAGACTAGCCTTGACCACCTTAGCTCAAGCTAATAAAGGAGCCGGGATTTCTCCTTATCAGCCCGGGCCAGCGGTTTTAAGGGACCTGGCAGGAAACCGACCAACGGACACTATTATGATACCCTCAACCGATTAAGGGCGTCAATCATATTTTGAAATTTATGTCTTGCTCGACTGTTTTGATTGACTACAGTCTCGGTCATCAGCTGTTTTTGGCATAAAATTTTAGGTTAAAGAGAAAAATTGTCCAGCTGCGACAAAACAGATATTGTTATTTTGCCAATCAATGATAGCCGTATAAATATCGCTTTTCTAGATATCGGGTTGACGCCAACAATCAGGATTTGCAGACAACTTTTGGAGTTTACACCACCTGAGCGATTTTGCTATTATATCTGACATGGACACTATTAACAGCATCAATACTCA
>JAISWF010000059.1 GCA_031271165.1 Deltaproteobacteria bacterium | reverse complement strand
TGAGTATTGATGCTGTTAATAGTGTCCATGTCAGATATAATAGCAAAATCGCTCAGGTGGTGTAAACTCCAAAAGTTGTCTGCAAATCCTGATTGTTGGCGTCAACCCGATATCTAGATGATAGAATTATCGGAGTCACCAACTGCGGCGAAACAATGGCAGGCATTGTAGGCAGAATTTTTGGTCCAGACGTCTTAGCCGCCAAATCAGCTTCAGTGGGAGCGGCCATTGGGTCTCCCGGTGGTTGGTACCGCCGTTGGCTGGCTCTGAGGGGGACAAACCTTGGGCTCTGGCTGGATTGGTCGCTGGAGGCTAGGTTGGCCAAAAGGTTGATAAGCGGCTGATTGTGGTTTATCGGTGTAACCAGTGCGGAAGAGCGATCCGGGTTTGAGTTTGTTGTGATTGGTCTTGGGCGGTGTTAGTTGTCCACCTCCTCCTCAGCGGAGGGGCTAAGGACGGTAAATACTGGCCGACCATTTTGCATATTCAACTAATACCCCTTTCTCCACCTCGCTTGGCAAGAGGTAGGAATCAAAAAAATCCAAAAAAACCATGTCCAGACTTAACAAATATGATCGCTGGGTAAACCCTCCCCGAGGGCACTGGGTTGCGAGCCATATTTTTTTAACATTTAGAACTGATTTTATATTTTAATTTTTTCAGAAAAATTTTCTAGCTAGATCAAAATTTCCAAGTCTCTATTAACTATGAATACGGCGCAAATCATTGTCTTATTAAGCAATCAATAAGACAATGATTTTTAAATAACATAATTAAAACAAAAAAATATAATATCATTAATTGTTCAGATTCATCTAATAATCAACAGATAAAAAGCCAATATTTATAATTTTATCGCTCTTAATATCATTAAATTACTGATGAAAAATTTTAAAAATTATGATTTATTAGTTTTTTTACAATCAATCACATATTTAGCGTCAAAACAACAAACACTATTGAGGACAAATGATGCTATCTGCTGTCTCTTGTATTGCAAAATAAGACCTTGCAATACAAAATCGGTACTGCAAGGAAACATCTCATTGTTTTGTTCATTATGCCAAATAATTAAATGTATGGCAACATTAATTGAGGATGAGCTTTGAAAGGCCGATGGCGATAACTAGTCCCGATTTTTAGGAAATTACCAGCCCTTGCGTATGGTTACGCAAAAAGTTGGGCAACTGGCAATCGGCCCCATAGACAAATGGTTTACCGGACTTGGCCAACGGGTACCTTAACCAAAAGCTTATCTGGGGCCGGAAATCTCACTAACAAAGCGGTCAAACCCGGCCAGTCCCTCATCGTCGCGCTTAAAGACCCCAGCATCAAGCAGGCAGCGTAAAAATTTATCACCCACCTCGTCTCTGACCAGTTGGTGATGCTCTATTGCTGGAGAGGCTAAAGCCTTGCGGCGGAGTTCGGCATACCAATCCCGATGCTTTTGGAGTTCCTCAGAATTACCTAAGTCTTCCCGCCCGCTGCCTAACGCCTCCTCAATAGCCGCCAGTTCCTCCATGAGCCGGCCCGGAAGGATAGCCAGACCCATCGCCTCAATTAAACCGATGTTTTCCTTTTTGATGTGGTGGACGTCCTCATGGGGATGGAAAATACCCATGGGATACTCGGCACTGGTCCGATTGTTGCGAAGCACGAGATCGATTTCGTATTTTCCGGCCCGCATCCGGGCCACCGGGGTGACTGTGTTGTGAGCTTCCCCCCCGGAGCAGGCGACAATACCCAAGCTCGGATCCGAATAAATGCGCCAAGCACCCAAAATAAAGTCGGCCAGCTCCACCAGGTCACCTTGGTCAGGGCCGCTAAGCCTTACGGTCGAAAGCGGCCATTTAACCCGGCCAACGCTAATGGCGGGAAACTGAGAAAATTCGTAGCTCTTCTCCACCTCCGCACCTTCAACGGGCATCGGGTGCCGGCCGCCCTGATAATGATCATGAGAGAGGATCGAACCTCCCACGATGGGGAGATCGGCGTTGGAGCCGACAAAATAGTGAGGCAAAAAATCTAATATTGCCAACAACCGCCCGAAAGTCACCCGATCAATTTTCATGGGAATGTGCCGGCTGTTTAAAAAAATCGAATGTTCGTTGTAGTAAATATAGGGCGAATACTGCATAAACCACTGTTCGTCCAAATCCGCCTCCAGCCCGCCAGCCCCGCCTTTGGCCACCGCTTCGGGCATCTGGACCAGACGCAGGTTTTGCCTGGCCGGGTGATGGAGATTTCCGGCAAAGCCCTCGTTTTCACGGCAAAGAAGACAAGCCGGGTAACTGGAAGCCGGAGCTTGTCTGGCAGCGGCAATGTCCCGGGGATCTTTTTCTGGTTTAGACAGATTGATAGTTATCTCAAGTTTTCCAAAGGCCGTGGCAAAAGGCCAGATGATATTGGCATCGGTTCTGGTCTTGCGAATATAATTGGCGGCAATGCTAAGATCATAAAAATAATCGGTCGCTTTACTCGGGGCCTCAAGATATAGTTCGGCAAAGCGCTTTTGGACTTCGTTGGGCCGAGGGATCAGACAGTCCATGAGCAGGGTATCAAAAAGATCCTGGCGCACAGAAGTGTCTTCTACCAGATTACGCTCGACAGCCAATTGGAGTATTTCCGCTAATATTGGAGCAGGAGATACCAAAGACTCATTTAATTGCTCAAAAGTAAAACCGGGTTCGCCTAAAAGAGCCACTAGCCGGTTGGCAGCGTAATATAAGTCGCATTGGGCAATCAAGCCCCGATTTAAAGCAAAATTTAAAAGGCGGTTAATTTGATGGATCATATGTCTGCTCACCACAAAAAACAATTGATAAAAAAAAATAACACCTCAAAGGCTGACATTTAATGGGGAGGTCATCGCAGCTGACTATCCGCCTCTTTAACCTCGCCGGGCCAAGCCTGAATTGTTATTTTGTTCGTCACTGACCGATGTTAAAGTTGCGGACCTGGATTGTTCCAGCACCGTCGGAGGTCTCGGTGATGTAAAAGGTTGGGGAATATCCAACTTCAGAGAGGTATCCCTGTTCAACCGTTTTCTTAAATTTTTCCAAGGCATCATTGCGGACCAAAGACACCGTGCAGCCGCCAAAACCGCCTCCGGTCATCCGCGAACCGTAGACACCGTCTACCGACCAAGCCAGCTCGGTCAAAACGTCCATTTCCCGACAGCTGATTTCAAAATCATCCCGCATGGAAACATGGGAGGCGTTCATGAGCTGGCCAAAGCCCTCCAAATCACCGTTTTCCAATAATACCGAAGCCTCCAAGGTCCTTTGGTTTTCGGTTATCACGTGTTTGGCCCGCCGACGAATGACGCCGTCTTCAATGAGGCCAACACTAATGTTAAAATCATGGCCACTTATCTGGCACAGGGCGCTGACCTCAAACTTTTGTCGCAGTATGGCCAGAGCCGTCTCGCATTCCCGCCAGCGCTGGTTGTAACTTGAGGCCGACAAGGTGTGAGGTTTGTTGCTGTTGGTGATAACCAGACTGGTCTCAGGCAGGTCCAGTTTACAGTAGCGATGTTCCAAGGTATCGCAATTTAGCAAAATCGCCTGACCCTTACGGCCCATGCTGGAAGCAAACTGATCCATGATGCCGCATTTAACCCCCACCCGGTTATTTTCGGCTTCGCGGCACATCAGAGCCAGTTCCACCCGATCGATGTTCAAGTGGCCAACCTCTCCAAAGGCGTACCCGGTCAGCACCTCAATGGAAGCCGACGAAGACAGTCCAGCACCTCCGGGCAGGTTTCCGTAGTAAAGCACATCAAGCCCATGGGCGGGCAGAAGACATCGCTCCCCAAGGATCGACAGAACCGCTCGCGGATACCGGCTCCAATTGGTTTCGGCCTGGTCCCAGGGATGGGTGATTAAAAATTTGACCGGTTCAACATTTGGTACATTTTGCGAAAAAATCCGACAACTGCTGTCGGTCCGAGGGGCGACCAGGGCATAAGTGCCCATTGATAGGGCGCAGGGCAAAACGTGCCCTCCGTTGTAATCGGTGTGCTCGCCAATGAGATTAACCCGGCCAGGAGCAAAAAAAAGGCGTAGCTCTGTTTCCCGACCGCTGAGGCCAAAAACTTGATCAAAAAGCGCCATAAAATTAGATGTCTTCATATCGGGACCATCTACTGCCAAAAATGTAAGTTGTCGATGATATAAACACTTCACCGGGCCGCAAAATAGTGTTTGGAAACCAAGGCTTGTTGACGGAATCAGGGAAATGCTGAGTTTCAAGGCAAAAGCCCGAGCGGTGAATAAGCGGGCGCCGTCCGGCGGGTTCAAGACGGCGGCCCAGAAAGTTGCCGCTGTAAAACTGAAGGCCCGGCTCGGTTGTCCATATTTCCAGTGTTCGGCCGGAGCTGGGGGCCCAAACTCTGGCGGCCAGGGATTCCCCATAAACGTTTCGCTGACTGAATTTGTCTAAAACAAAGTTATGGTCATAACCCTGTCCATAATTAATCTGATCATGCTGCTTAGCGATGCGTTCGCCGATTGTGGTAGCCCTGGTAAAGTCAAACGGGGTTCGGCTGACCTTAAGGATTTCTCCAGTTGGAATCAAATATTCATCGACTGGGGTATAAAAATTGGCGTTGATGGATAATTGGTGATCCAAAATTGTACTGTCATCGGCTAAATTAAAATAAGCGTGATTACAAAAATTGACCGGGGTGGCTCGATCGCTGGTGGCCCTGATCGACATGCGCAAACGACCGACTTCCGAAAGGGCGTAAACGACATCCAGATTAACGTTTCCAGGATAGCCGTCTTCACGGTCGCGCAGTGGGAGACGAAAGATGACCTCGCTTTGGCTGGACTTAAAAACACCGAAGGTCCGGCGCATCGTCCCACCCAGGCCGCCATGGAGGTGATTTAACCCGTCATTTACAGCCAAACGGTAGGCATTAGTGTCCAGAGTAAAATGGCCTTTGGCAATACGGTTAGCCACCCGGCCAACCAAAGCGCCCATTTCGGTCTGACCTTTGAGGTAATCGTCGAAATCAGGATAACCCAAAACTACATCGCCGGGATTACCTTTGACATCCGGAGCTATCAACTCAATTAACCTGGCGCCATAATTACAAAAGGTTGCTTCCAGGCCGCATGGACTTCGTAAGGTGACGCTCTCAATCAGGTTGCCGTTAACTACCCGGTTAAATGTCTCTAGATTAATGCTCATTTACCGTTTTGTCCTCCTGTTTTATACCCCTGGGGGTGAGTGGTGTGCCATTGCCAGGCCGATTGTATAATCTCTTCCACGGTGGTGAATTGTGGGGTCCAGCCCAAAATCTTCCTGGCCTTTTCACTCGAAGCCACCAGCCGATCGGGATCTCCAGCTCGACGGGAACCCATGGAAAACGGTATAATTCGCCCAACAACGCTTTCGGCGGCCCGGATAATTTCCATAACCGAAAAGCCCTTTTCGCTGCCAAGATTAAAACGATCGCTGTCTCCGCCCCGACGCAAATAGTCAAGGGCCAAAAGGTGGGCTTGGGACAGATCGCAAACGTGAATATAATCGCGTACGCAGGTCCCGTCAGGTGTGTTATAGTCGTTGCCGAAAACAGTGACGTTTTGGCGCTTACCCAGCGGGACCTGAAGAACGATGGGAATCAGATGGGTCTCAGGCTCATGGGCTTCCCCAATGGAGCCGCCCTCAATGGCCCCGGCTACGTTGAAATACCTCAGAGAAACAAAGCGAATCTTATGAGCTGCCCCCACCCAACGCATCATTTTTTCCATTATCACTTTACTCTCGCCATACGGGCTGGTCGGATCCGTCGGCGAGTTCTCGTCGATGGGCGTAACCAATGGCTCACCGTACACGGCGGCCGAGGAGGAAAAAACTATGCTGCCAGCGCCATGACGGACCATGGTCTCAAGAAGTACCTGCATTCCGTAAACATTATTGTTAAAATAAAAAAGCGGCTTGACAACCGATTCACCGACCTGGGAACTGGCGGCAAAGTGGATGACCTCGCCGATGACGTGTTTTTTAAAAATCGCATCCAGTTTCTCCGAATCGCGGATATCGACGGAGTAAAATTTGGCCCCCGGCGGGACGGCCTCGACAAACCCGGTTAGAAGATTGTCGACGACTACCACTTCCTCTCCACGGTTAAGCAAAGCGCGGGCGGCATGGGAACCGATGTAACCGGCGCCGCCGCAGACAAGTATAGCCATAATTAATCCTTATTGTCTATAGCAAATTAGAATCTTATAAAAGTGATTTTGGCAAGATTTAAAAAATTTAATGGAGTTACGATGAAAAAAGCCACCATCAACGATGTGGCCAAGGCCGCCCGGGTCAGTGTCGCCACCGTGGATCGGGTTTTAAACCACCGGGCCGGCGTTCGCCTTCAAACCGTGGAAAAGGTCCATAAGGCAATTTTAAAACTAAACTACAAACCCAATATCTTGTCCGGCAATCTCTCCAAGGGCCGAACCTACCGCCTTTTGTTCATTGTCCGGGTGGCACGATCTAACTTTATGGATCGGCTAGGAGAGTCGATTGATGATCTCTCTGAAAGACTTAAGGACGAAAACGTCTATATCGAAAAAAGGATGGTCGACACTTTCGATGGGACCAGCGCCGCCAGCATGCTCGACAGCGTCTCGCCTAAAGACTGGGACGGAGTGGCGGTGGTGGTTCCCGATCTCCCCTTGGTCCGGCAGGCCATTGACAGCTGCGTTGCTCGGGGAGTCAAGGTGGTTACGGTCGTGTCCGATCTGCCCTCCTCGGCCCGCTCTTACTTTGTCGGCATCGACAACATTGCGGCCGGGCGGGTGGCCGGCCGCCTGCTGGGACGATTCACTCTCGGCAGTCCCGGCCACCTGGCCGTGCTCGTGGCCTCTTTGTCCCTTCGCGACCATGTTGAGCGCCACCTGGGCTGCGTCCAGGTGATTCAAGCCGAGTTTCCCCATCTGACCTTGCTGCCGACCCTTGAGGGACGGGACAACCCCGAGGACACCTTTAGAGTCGTCAATGAGCTCCTTTCCAGCCCGAACGGAAAAAATCTCAAGGCTATTTACAGTTCTGGAGATGCCAGTCAAGGCCTAATAGAAGCCCTCACCCAAAACGAACGTCAAAAAGACATTGTCACCATTTCTCACGAACTCGCCCCCCTCTCCCGAAGGGCTCTGCTGGACGGGACCTTTGATGTCATCCTCAGCCAGAACGTTGAATACGAAGCCTCTCAGGCCGTAGCGCTCCTGCGGCAGCTTTGTGACAATGAACCGCTGGAAAGACAAAATTATATTGGGACCGATATCTTTTTTCCAGACAATCTGCCTTAACCATAACAGTCAAAGCCGCACCGGTCTTTTTTGAGTCCTAATTTTTTAGCATTAAAGAATTATCAAAAGAAGACCCTAAAGGGTACTCAAAGGAAGGCCTTAAAGCTCCCGGCGGAGCCGCAAAGTCCCATCAACTACGGCAGGTGCGTTGGAGTCCCCTAAGGAGTAATCCAACCCGCCAGAAGGCTCTATTAGCTTCAGCGGCCTGATGGGAGAATCATTGGAGCATTTAAGGGTCCGGCTGCAAGTACTCTCAGAGCCTTCAGAGACTTTAAGCGGCCTAATCTGAAGGCCGGCCCGCCCTTGGTCGGAAACATCATCCGGGCCTGACGGCTGCTTACGAACGCCTGAGTCCGCTTTGGACGGGGTAGCCGGGAATTTGGAAATAATAGAAGTCATTGTCCGTAATAAGCGCCCGCCCCATGCTTGCGCAGATAGTGCTTATCCAAAAGGCTTTGCCCCATGGTGGGCAAATTATCCTGCAAAAGCCGACCCATGAGAGCCATGTAGGCCACTTCCTCCAAGACAATGGCGTTTTCCACCGCTTTGGCCGGGTCTTTTCCCCAGGTAAACGGACCGTGGGAATAGACCAAGGCCGCTCCGACCTCCCCAGGATCAATGTTCCGGCTCTGGAAAGTCTCAATGATGACCCGGCCGGTCTGCTCCTCGTAATTGTCCCTGATCTCCTCGTCAGTCATTGTGCGCGTACAGGGAATGGCTCCATAGAACGAATCGGCATGGGTTGTTCCCCGAGCTGGTATGTCCTGCCCAGCCTGGGCCCAGATGGTGGCATGGCGGGAGTGGGTATGAACGATCCCTCCCGCCTTGGCAAAGGCCCGGTAAAGAACCAGATGAGTAGCAGTATCAGATGAAGGTTTTTTATCCCCTTCCACCACCCGCCCATCGTCTAAGGCTACCACCACCATGTCCTTTGGCTGCATGAGAGCATAACTTACGCCAGAAGGCTTGATGACCATCAACTTCCGGTCTGAGTCCGTCCCGCTGACATTACCCCAGGTCAGGGTGACGAGGCCATGGTGCGGCAACGCCATGTTGGCCTCGTAAACGGCTTGTTTTAGTTCTTCCAGCATTGGTTACTTGAGCCTCAGCTTTTGCTTGTACTGATCGAGGTTGATGGCGGCCAGCAGGATCAAACCGCGGACAATATACTGAGTAAATGTGTTGACATTTAAGAGATTCATGGCGTTTTCCACCGTCCCCAAAATCAAAACGCCGGCGATAACTGTTGGCATTCGTCCGATGCCGCCAGTTAAGGCCACCCCACCCAGAACGCAGGCCGAAATAGCATTAAGCTCAAGCCCCATGCCGTTCATGGGTTGCCCGCTGGTAAGGCGGGAGGTCAAAACGATTCCGGCAAAGGCTGAGACCAGTCCGGTCAGAGTAAAAATAATGATCTTGGTTTTGACGACGTTGATGCCGGCTAGTCTAGCGGCTTCATTATTACCACCAATAGCTAAGGAATTACGTCCAAAAATAGTATTGCTGAGTAAAAACCCAAATATAATAAAACAGATGGCCATCAATATAATCGGTGTCGGGATGCCTAAAATGTCGGAATCACCCAAGAGGTAAAATTTTTCATTCATAATTCCGATGGGAACGCCGCCGCAAATGGTATAAGCCGCTCCCCGGGCCACCTGCTGGGTAGCCAGGGTCACGATGAGGGCGTTATTTTTCATGATAGCGACAAATACACCATTCATCAACCCAAAAAAGGCCCCGCAAGCCAAGCCGCTGGCGATGCCCAAAAACATGTTGTCGGTTTGCTGGAGCACCCAGGAGGTGACCACACCGGCGCAGGCCACCACCGCTCCCACGGAGAGATCTAAATCGGCGATGACCAGACAAAAGACCATACCGCAGGCCACCATACCCACCACTGAAACCGAAAGGCCCAGAACCTTCATGTTGATCCAGGTGAAGAAATTTGGGATGAGCAGCGAACAGACAAAAAATAGCAAGACAAAAACAAAGAGCATCCCGAAGGTGTCCCAAATATTGCCAAAATTTGGCCACTTATGCTTGGCGGTACTTGCGGGCACCGGGAGTTGATTTTGCGTCATTGAAGGTTCTCCTGGTAAATTTATGGCCTCGGCAGGCGAGGTCAGGCGGCGACGTCAGGGATCATGGCCAGTTCCAGAGCTTTTTCCTCAGTAGCCTCATCGTGGGTCAGTTCCCCAACGATCGACCCATCACGCATGACGACAATGCGGTCAGATACGCCCAGGACCTCGGGAAGATCGCTGGAAACCACGATTACGGCTATCCCAGACAGGGCCAATTTATAAATTAAGTTGTAGATCTCGTTTTTAGCCCCGACGTCGATACCTCTGGTCGGCTCATCAAACATTATGCAGCGAATGCTTTCTGACAGCCAGCGGCCCAAAATGGCCTTTTGCTGGTTGCCTCCGGAGAGATTGCGGATCAGCTGAAGGTCGGTCGGGGTTTTAATGTTGAGTTCCAAAATCCGCTTAGCAGCGTTGGCCTTCTCCCAGCCGGAATTGATGATGATACGGCCGATGAGGGAGTTGCGGCGGGCGCTGATGTTGATGTTGTCGCGGACGGAGTGAATTCCCAAAATGCCGTCTGATTTACGGTCCTCTGGGCAAAACACCAGCCCCCGGGTGATGGCGTCGATGGGGCTTTTGATAATGGCCTTTTGGCCGTCAATGGCGACCTGGCCGGCGGTACTTCTGGTTCCGCCGAAAATGCCTTTGAGGAGTTCAGAGCGTCCAGCTCCTACTAGGCCGAAAAGACCTACGATTTCGCCGCCCTTAACTTTCAAGTTGGCTGGAGTTTTGAGTCCTGGGGCCAAGAAATTATTGATCTCCAACCGAACCTGACCATGGTCGCGGGGGGCATAATCGTAAATATTGCTAACGTCACGACCGACCATGGACTTAACCAACATCTCGGTGGTAACTTTTTTGACGTCGGGATAGGTGATGACGAACTTACCGTCCTTGAAAACCGTTATTTTATCGCAAATACGAAAAATTTCCTCCATTCGGTGCGAAACGTACAAAATGATCTTGCCTTCGGCTTTAAGTTCGGCAATCACAGCGAAAAGCCTTTCAATTTCGCGGCTGGAAAGGCTGCTGGTCGGTTCGTCAAAAGCTATGATCTTGGCGTTTCTGGTCAGGGCTTTGGCAATCTCGACCATCTGGCGCTGCCCGATGGAAAGAGATTTGAGCATGATTTCGGGGGAAAAATCAAGATTTAAACGGGCCAGCGCTTTTTTGGTGTTAGCGTGGAGGGTTTTCCAGTCAATGCGCCAGCCTTTGGTCGGCAGTTGCCCAAGGAAAATGTTTTCCTCAACCGAACTTTCCGGCAGAAGATTGAGTTCCTGATAAATAATAGCGATGCCCTTGTCTAATGCGTCAGCGGTAGAATTAAATATGACGGGACGGCCTTCAATAATAATGCGACCGGCGTTGGGAGTGTAATTTCCAGCCAGGCATTTAAGAAGGGTCGATTTGCCGGCCCCATTTTCGCCAATCAAGGCGTGAATTTCCCCTTCGGCACAGCCAAAAGACACCTTGCTTAAAGCGTTAACCCCGGCAAAATTTTTGCTTATCCCCTCAAATTCAAGATAGTTGGATTGATTCTGGGTCATGGTGGCTCCCATGAAAAAATAATAAGTGGGCCCAAGTGGCCGACTCAAGCGGGGCCAAAGGCTCCGCTTGAGTGATAAAGCTCCGTCCGGACCCGGGGGTGAGCCCAGACGAAGCCCAATTAAGGCTTAAAGGCCTTTCTTCTCCAACTCGACTTTATAGTTATCGCGGGTAATCAAAACCGCATCGGTGATAGCCGTAAAAAGCGGTGGCTCTACGCCCTTGACAATCCAGTCGTTGAGCATGGCCACAGACTTATAACCGTGAACGTCAGGGCTGGGCAAAAGAGAACCCAAAAAGCCGGTGACGTTGGGCTTGCCGAGTTCGTTGACCGCATCAACCCCGTTGATTCCGATGGCAATGACATTGGCCGGGGGAATTCTCTGTCCTTCAGTCGCCCGAACGCCTCCCAAAACTGTATTGTCATTCATGCCGACGATGAGCCAGTTTTTAACGTCCGGGTAGCGAGCCAAAAGGGCGTTTCCAGCGTCAAGAGCGCCGGGGATATCGTTTGACTTGGTGGGAACCTTGTAAATTCTGTCTTCAGGAAATCCGGCTTTAATTAAAGCCTCAATAGAGCCGCTAGTGCGGAGACGGGCGGTCTCAAGCTCCTCGGCGGTAATGGCCATGACCGCTGTTTCCTCAGGCTTCCAGCCGCGTTTTTGCATTTCCTTCCACAATTCGTTGCCCTGAATGGCCCCAATCTCGGAGGCAGCCATCATGACCAAAGGCACTTCAGACATCGGTTCGCCTTTAGCGTTGACAAACTGATCGTCGACGGCGATAACCTTAAGGCCGTAGGAATCGGCTTTCCGCTTAACGGCCGGCCCCAGCTTGGTGTCAGGGACACAAATGACAAAGCCTTTAGCCCCAGAAGCGGCCAAGGTATCAATAGCGTTAAGGGTTTTTTCGCCGTCGGGGATGGCGATTTTAATGATCTCAAGGCCCAAATCGGCCCCGGCTTTGTCGGCAAAAGCCCATTCGGTCTGAAACCAAGGCTCTTCAGCCTGCTTGACTAAAAACCCGACTTTAATCTTGTCTTGGGCTAGAGCTGGAAGGGCCCAAAGGGCAACCAGGCACAAAACTGCCAGAAAACTGCGTAAACACTTCATGATTTACTCCTTGTAACAAAAATTAGACAAAAATCGCCGATCAGAAGGCATCAATTAATACCTAAATCGACACGCCGATATGAGTATGACCGGATGGCCTTAATTGCTCCTATGACTGCCGGCCAATCTATGACTCGAATTGACAAACCAGACTCAATCGGTTAATTATTTAATGACATTTAAAACTAAAACACAAACATTAAATGCTTAAATTTTATTAATGACACATAAAAATGTATTATTTTGTTGTTTTATCATTGAATTTCTAATTTTTACTTTTGCGTTATTTTTTGTCTCTATATATTTCAGAGCATAAAACACCATACAACGCATTACGTGTTGATGTCAAGACTTAATCGATCGGCCAAGTCACTAAATAGATAAAGCACTAAAATTATTAAAAAAATTAGCACGAAAAATCTGCTAGCTTTCGCCCAGATAATAAATGAGCAGATATTTATATCTTAATTAATAGCACTATAACTACAAACTATATTTAAACCAATTGATATATCTATTTTTTAATAAAAATATAATTTATGATTATTTAAGTTTGTTTAAGTTGTTTTAAATTTCTGGAAAGAATTAATTTACCATTGTCAGATAATTTTTGATGCCGATAGTTGATGCTCCTGTAAAAACCCCTTTTTTGGCAAAATCCCGTTTTTAATATATTGGATTTATTGATAAAAATTTTATCAATTTCATGGTTTGAGGGTTTTTACCAATGGATCATAGTTAGTCGTCTGTGAAATACCCAAAAAAAATCGTTGACCCAAAAAATATAAAAAAAATCGCCGGGCCTCTAAAAAATTTTTCTAAAATAATAACATACAAATCTATGAAAAAAATTT
>JAISWF010000038.1 GCA_031271165.1 Deltaproteobacteria bacterium | reverse complement strand
GCACTGCGTCAGGGAAATGTGGGTTCCAAACATGTTCTCCTCCTGTAGACCCCTTCCCTCCTTGGCCTCCGCACTCAACCTGTTTGTTCGGCCCTTTCCTCAGTACTATGGGTCTATCCGACTTCTCCAGTTCGTACACGCAAGGATTATGCTTTTGGCTTGCCTCGCCGTCCCAAAGGACCCACCCAGTGGGAGGACTGGAGATCTCGCTGCTCCCATCAACAGAATTTCCATCATGCCAGGTTCTCGGACGCCGCAGGGCCCGTAGATAGGCTCGCGCTATCGCCTATCCCGATGTTGCCTTCCGCTTAATATAACAGCGTCGGCACCCTGATTGGTTATTTCAGCGCTCAATTAGCTGGCCTGATTTTCCACTACTAACGCTTCACCGTCCCCCTCGCGGGACAACTTCGGCCGATTGACCTAGATAAACGGCACATAGCTTGTGGTCAGTGCGGTTCGCTACTCCTTACACCGGAGAGACTTGCCCCTACAGGGCGGGTCGCTATTGACCCCATTCAGGCGGGCTCACTCTCAATTCTGTTGTGGTTTGTGCAGTCGCATCTAAATCAAAACTTCTGCCCAATGAAACCAAATTCTATTATTTTGACCCATCAAACATTATTGTCTTAATTACTCTGAGGCGGCCAGAAGCCCTCAGGCGACCGGCCAAGAGGCCATGTTTCATCAGCCTAAATCAGTCGTCAAAATTGAAGCCACTTTGGGGAGAATTTGCAAAATTCCTTGAGCCTGCTCCTCTGTCAGCCGGCCCAGGCCGCAGGCGCTGGTCAGAAGGGTCCGCTCTTTTAAGAGCTTAAGGTTGACGCCTTTGGCGGCTAAAGTGCTCCACCCGCTGCGAATCAAGTCCGCCAGCTGACGAGCCGATATACTGGAGTCAAATTCCCTGGTCGGCACAACTCCCCAGGCCAAAAAACCACCTTCCTCCAAAAAGGTTCCAATGGGACCAGGATAGAGGCAAATAGTCGAAAGGTATTCATAGGCGTCAAAGTTGATGATGTCGAGTCCAACTTTGGTTAATAAGCTCCAATCGGTGTTGCCGCAAACGTGACAGCCAACCAGGACCGGTCCATTTTGCCGGGCGGCGTTCACCGCCCGTTCCAAGGTAGAAATCACCGTCTCTGGAGTCAGGGTGGAAAAAGCTGAACCGTAACCGGTCAAACCCGGCTCATCCAAAAAAACCACTGGCTGGCGGCCCAAGGCCCGAATGCGGGAGGCGGCCCAGGCGGCTCGGCCGCCCATGGCCAGTGAGGCAATTTCCAGTAAGGCCGGATCGTCAACCAGGTTGTTGGCTCCCTCAACTCTGACCATCTGCCCAAAAGTAATAGGGCCGATAACTTGACTTTTAAGAAAGCGGCTCCCGAACTGGGGATCGCTGCCCGCCCGGGCCAGGAAAGCCTCAAAACCGGCCGAGGATTTCGGATCAAGAGCCAAAAAACTCAAATCTTTAGAGAAGAATTGTTCGTAAAAATTGGCCATGGCCTCTTCGCGGTTAGCGGTGGTCACGGAGAGATTATTTTCGGAATCAACGGCCAAAGCCGGAAAACCGGAGCTGGCTGAAAGGAGCATGTCCTCCCAAGGGCTCAGGCTGACCAATTGGGGATGAGCGGGGATATCAAGAGTGCCGGACATAAGGTCCAAGGCCTGCTGGGCGGAGTCAAAGGGGACAGAGCCAATGGCCAAAGTCGAAAGCGGCTTAGGTAGCTCCAAAGGATCTTGACAGTCTTTGGTCATGAGGAAAACTTTCAGGCGCGGGGCCGGCCGAAACTAAAGATTGTAGTGGCGGGTGAGAGTTTACGGTTGAGGAACTCTAAAAAGGCCATGTATTTTTGGGGGATGACAGCCCCACTGTGGCTATCCCTAAACAAACGAGCCGTCATGCTGTCAATATCACACATGTAAGGCATGTCATCATAGGAGACCTTAAGATTCAGGCAGATCTGGTCGACCCAAAAAATGCCCCGCCGGTAGACGGCCAGAGTATCCGGCCAGGCCCCCAGGGCGAAGTAGTCGGCATGACTTGAGGCCACAAACAAAGTCCGGGGAAGGCCAAAAATCTTGGCGGAATAAATCAAATCCTGGGCCATCCTCAAAGCTTCACGACCTTTGGGGATGGGCTTTTTAAGACGTCCAGTCCCCGGCCACTCGCTTTTAATTTGCTCGGTCAGTAATTCCGTGGCCCGGTCAAGTTCTAAGCCCTCAAAAGCGGCAACAGGTTTAAAGGGCCCGATGTACTCGGCCGCAAAAGGTACCCGCAAAGAAGGTTTTCGCTCCAGTCGTCCCTTAAATCCCTCTACCGCTTCCCTCTCGCTGGCAGTCTTGGCCCGAAGACACATATACAGCCGATCCCAATAGGCCCCCTCTTCGAAGTCAAAGCAGGAGGCGGCCGTCAAAATGGACGGGGCCAGTTCGGCCGTGAGCCCGCAGCGGTTCAAGGCTTCGGCAAATAGTGGCAGATGAGGAGACAGCAGCTGGATCGGGGCAGCCGGAGCATCAAGATCGGCCAAAGAGATAGTCGCTTCAGGTCCGTAAGCCCGGCGAATGAGCCGGAGCCAGTCTTCAGGCTCCTGGCCCCATCGGACGGCCTGTTCGGTCACCTTCAGGCGAATCATTTCCTCAAGGTTAAAGCTGACCGGAGAAGATGGATTTAAGCGGCTGATTTCTGAGCGGCCAAAGTCAGTGTCACCTGAACTCACCTGGGGAGTCGGGGGGCTGGAGACCGGCAGCCCGCCCCACTGCTCCAATTGGGTCACGGCGGCCTGGGATTTTCTGGTCGAGGCCATTTCAGAAATCAAGACATAAGGCCGGAAGGCCCCCGGATCTCCGGAAGCTGGCGAAAAACGGCCCGAATCCGCTAGCCAAGCGGCCGGCCGGCTCATAACGCCGGCCGGCAAGTCGGGAAGATTTGAGGAGTTTAAATCCAAAGTCCGGCCCAGGTAACTTGAGCCCCACCTGGACATTTGATCGGGGGCAAAAACGGGTTCCCGGGTAAAAAGATGGGCCCGAGAAACCGGGGGCTGACCAAAAACCATCGGGGTTTCCGGGGTCCCCAATTCCAGAGTATCGGATTTGCGGCTGCCGGCTCCCACCGAATCGGGCAGGAGAAAAATAAGCCCGCCGGTCAGAAACAGAGAAAACAGGCCGCGCCTGGCCGCTTTGCGAAGATCGGACAAAAAAGAACCGCCTAGTTGACCGGTTTTGCCATCCCCCTGGGTCTGGGGCAGGCCGGAGTCAGCCGAGGGCACCTCGCCCGCCAAGTCCGGCTGACCGCTGATACCAGCCGGAGAACCGGCGGCAATATCGGGAGAGACCCCGCCATATGGTGGTTTAGGGGCTTTTTGAGAAGAGGCCTCGTCAGCTGAAGCTAGATCTTGCTGGGTCCCATGATGTTCTTGGTTTCCAGATAAATCTTGGGTCCCGGGCCCGTTATGGCCGTCCAAAGCCTCCAGGGCTCTTTGGTTGGTACTGGCCTCCAAATTAACCGCTCCAGGCAAGGCGCCAGCCGAAGCTGGCTGACCGGCTCCAGCGCCCGCTGAGGCTGATTTTTCGGCTACTGCACCGGAGTCATCCGGCTGCCGGGGCTCAGACAGAGAATCGACATCCAGATCGGTTAAAGAAAAATCACCCAAGCCAAGGTCTTCAGTAGCCAGGGTAACTCGAGGTGGATTTAAAATTTCTTCGTCGGTCAGTCCATCAGCTGATTGTACGGCTGATGGAGCGGCGTTTGAAGCTCCTTGGCCATCTTCGGAGCCGTCGTCTAAATCTGGGCCGCCCGCAGCACTTTCAGCCGCTAAAGAAAGCATGGTCCAAAACATTAGTGACAGGCTGTCCTGACGATTTTCCAGACGCTTAATCTCGGCTTCCTTGTTCCTTAAATCAATGGTCGATGACTCGAGCTCTCTGGCCTGGCGATCGAGCTTTTGCTGAAGACTGCCCATGGCATCGCCGGCTTTGGCACTTAAATAGGTCATGGCCGCCCAGGCCGATTCCAGCCGCCCGTCAGCCTGAGGCTTGGCATTGTTAATTTCATAAAGGCGGGCCTGGAGGACTCCAAGCTCATCAGCTCTCTTTTGAGCTTCTATTTTTAGCTGATCGCGTTCAATGGCCAACCGACCGGCCTCGGAACGAGCCAGGGTCAGATCCATTCCCTGGCGCTCCATTGAGGCCAGTAGCCTTTGTCGGTCATTTTCCAAATTGGTGCAGTTTTGGGTCGCCGAAGCCAAAAGGCGATCGCGATCCTCCAAGGAGGCCGCCAGTTCTTTGTTTTGGCCCTCCAAAAGCCGAAGCCCAGCCCGCTGCCGTTCCAGATTTTCCCGACTCTGATTAATGGTTTCAATCAAAGATCTGTTTTCGGTGGCCAGCTTGGCCACCTGAAAGCGGGCCTGAGTCAGTTCGTTGTTAACTTCCTCAAACTCGTTGCCGTCCGACAAAAGCTCGGCTTTAACCATAACTTCGCCGGCCACTTCTTGGGCCTGGACTTCGTCTGGCGGCGGCAAAAGGCCGCCCATGGCTCCAGTCAGAACTTCGATTTCCTGCTTTAAACGGTCGCGCTCACCAAGGACCTCGGCCAGCTGACTGGAAACCTGAGCGAACTTGACCACCAAAAACTCAACCAAGGGCTTAAGTTCATCAAGGCGGCTTCTCATGGATTCAAAGACTTCGGTCAAGTTGCGACGCTCGGCGTACAAAGTCTGGCGTTCGGCTTTAATCTCACCTAATTCCACCGAGAGCTCAGCGTTTTCGCGGGTCATGAAAAACAAGACCGCATCCCGGGCGTCCTCCCGACCGGGACCAGCCCAGAAATCAGAGCCGACGTTCAAAAAGTGCCCGACCATGGGCATTAAGGCGGCCAACCAAGCTTGATGAGCGACCAAGGCCTGGTTTTGATTTTTAATCAGAGCCTCAAGCTCGGACTTGATTTTGCCCGATTCCTCTTTTTGATTTTGAAGGCGGACCTGAAAGTCTCTAAGTCTCTGCCTGAGGCGCTCGCGTCTGAGGTTGGTGGCGCTCAGGGCCACTGACAACTGATGGCACAACCAGGAACGCTTGGTAAGCTCGCCGCCATTTTGAAAGTTGATATTATTGGCGGCCTCCAAATCGGCTTTCAAACCGTCGCGCTCGCCCTGAAGTTCTTCCAAATAATGAGCGTTTGTATTTTTGGCGGCCTCCAAATCGGCTTTCAAGCCGTCGCACTCACCCTGAAGTTCTTCCAAATATTGAGCGTTGGTATTTTTGGCGGCCTCCAAATCGGCTTTCAAGCCGTCGCGCTCGCCCTGAAGTTCTTCCAAATAATGAGCGTTGGAATTTTTGGCGGCCTCCAAATCGGCTTTCAGGCCTTCGCGCTCACCCTGAAGTTCTTCCAACTCCTTTTCCCGGGTTTCCAAAAGCTCCAGGTAGTCAATCTCTTTGGTGGCCGCGCTGATTCTCAAATCCGCTTCTCTGGCCTTGGACTGCTGCTGCTCTTCTTTAACCTTAGTTTCGGCTTGACGAACAACCACTTTCAAGTAAGACTGGCTCCGCCACAAGGTAATGGCCAAAAGCTGAACAAAGGGCTTAAGATCTTCGTCAATCTCCCGCTGCCGGCCTTCGAGTTCTTCACCCAAACGCTGGGCTTCCCCAGCCGAAAAAGTGGCCTCGGATTTGATACGCTCAAGCTCCTGATAAAGACCCTCCCGCTCGCGCTCCAATTGACCGGCCGTTTCCGCCCTGGCTCCGGCTTCCCGGCGGAGCCGGTCAAGCTCGGTCAGCAGAACCGTGCGTTCTTCAGCCAATTTGTCCAGCCTTAAGTTCTGCTGACCAAGTTCGGCCATCAGCTCCTGGCGTTTGGTAACGGCAGTCACCAAATCCCGCTTGTGGCGGCCGAGACTGTCTCTTAGCTGATCACGCTCCGTTTCACCGGCGCTTAGAAGACGACCCCTCCTGGCCCAGGCCGCCTTAAGGTAGTTATTGGCGACTGTCAGCCGGTCAAGCTGAGAACGGTAGCTGACGATTACCTGACCCAGCCTGGCCCGGACTTGATTGGCTTCTTTAAGTTCTTCCTCAAGACCTGAGAGCTCTACCGTCAGGCCGGACTCCCGGGCTCTTAACTCATCAAGCTCGGTGTTAATCCGGGCCTGGGATGCCAAAAGAGTTTGACGGTCTTGAGTAAGTTTGTTGATGTCTTCTCTATGCTGTTTGACCGAAGCGGTAAGTTTGGCCTTTTCTTCCAAATGCTCGCAAGCTCTTTGCCGGTCAACGCGTCTGGCTTCGGTTAAAGCCTGATATTTTTCTTCGGTTTCCTTTAGCTTCCGATGGTCTCGGGTAAAGTATTCAGTCAGCCTCAGGTGTCGGCGCTTTAAAGAGGCCATATCTGCGGCCACCTTCTTGAGTTCGTCATCAAGATTCTGACGATCGGCTCGAAGGTGGGCCATATCTTGCTTGACCCGGTTAAAGGTCTTGAGGACTTCCACTTTGATGCGGCCAGTAGCCGCCAATTCACTTCTGGCTTCAATGAGACTGTCGTCTAAATTACGGCTCTCGGACTCCATGGCCCGAAGCTGCCGCTCAAGGAGGTCGCCAGAAGGGGGCATGAAGGGAACAGCGACCCGGGCTGGGCGGGCCTTAGGGGGAGAAACGGCACTTTCTCGGGCCTGAGTGCGCTTTTGAGCCAAACTGGAGAGGGCTGAAAGCCATTTGCGGGTTCGGTCAAGATTGGCCAGGTATTCCCGGGAGCGTTCGCGAACTCCCGCCACCTGACGGGCGGCCGCCCGAATATCGCAGGTTGATGACCTGCGGCCGTTAAAACGGCCCAAAGAGATGTTCATTTCCTCGGCCATGGTCTGAACCCGGCCCAGGGACATGGCGGAAATCAAAAAGGCTTTTTCTAAAAAAGCCGGCCGACCGACCAGGGAAGGCAGAAAAAAGTAGGTTTCAGCCAGTTCCCGGCGGCGGTTTAAGGCCGACCGCAAAAGAAACCGGACTTGCCCAACCAGTACCTCGCCTTTATGGCGTCTGGCGGCCTCGTAGTCCCCTGAAAGTTCGCTTTCGGCCTTTTCCAGTTTTTCCAAATCCTTGGCCACTCGGCGGACCGTGTCGGCCGCTGCCTCAGAGAGCTCCTGGTGCTCTTTTTCAAAGCGATCGAATCTGGCGGTCAGCCTGGCTATCTGGGGGCCCCAAGCTTGATGATCTTCTTCCAAGCTGGCGGCGGAATGAAGACTGTCGAGCTCGTCTCTAAAATTTCTGAGGCCGACCGACCAAGTCAGACGGCGGGCCAAAACTCTTTTGTACTCCGAAAGGCGCCCCCGCAGGTCAGCGACCATAGCGGTCAGAGCCACCGTATCGGCTCCGTCGGAACCTAAGGCCGGATCGCTAGGTGACTTTAAAAGCCGGGCAACGGCATCGGAAAGATCTTTGGCTTCCCGATGGAGGTTCCTTAAGGCCCGAGGCCATTCGTCGACAATTTCTTTAAATCTGGGAAAAAGTTTCTGAGCCCTGGACAAAGCGACCTTGTTGGTCTGAAGATCAGCTTTTTCGGTATCGTCAAAGGCGCCGGAGCGGGCCTCAGCCCGCTGGATTTGAGTGAGACGGCGAGTTACGGCCGTTAAAGCGTCATAGAGCTCATCGGTTCCGCCGGGGAGAGTTTGAAGGGCTGGCGGCGATTCGGGGCGGGATTCGCCTTCAGGTAGCGGGGTCTTTAAAAAATAATCGGACAGAGTTTCAGCGCCCAGGGCTCGGACCATGTCCTGGGTCAGAACCGGTTCCAAAGGAGCACTTTGAGCGACAAAACCCGGCGGGGCTTTAAAGGAAGCTAAAGCTTTGCCAATCTCCCTGGCCAGGGCAAACAGGCCCTGGAGATCAAACGCTGCCCCTTCGGCTGGGGCGGGAGATTCGGCCTGGACTGGCCGACGTCCCCGGGAGCGGTTGGTCTGAGAATCTTTGGGAAACTGGCTTGGCAAAATGCGGGCTCTCCGAAATTCGGACGGCTTTGGCCGGGGACTAAAATATCAGCTGCAGCCTCAAAGTGGTCTCCCGCCTAAGGCCGGTTGGGCAGCTGTTAGTCCGCCCTATAAGTCAGGACGGTTCAACCTGATATCATATCACATTAGGAGCGACGTTAAAATATTCTTTCTGGATATCTTCAAAATTATGGCCAATTTTCTTACCCATGAAAATTCATCTGAACTCTTATGGACATATTTTGGACGCTACTCACTAAAGTGGCCTTTATTGAAGGGCCGCCGGCTGGGGCGATATTTTAAAATTAAACCCCCCTTCAGTGGCCAAAACTGGTTGGCTTCTGTTGACAGCTGGCCAGGCGCAATCGCCATCCCAACGCCACTCAAAGAGGCGGACATTTAACTCTGCTTTGCGTCCGGCCACTAATAACCCCTGGCAAACACTAGAAAACGGGGCTGCGATCTGACCTATGATAAACCCGGGTAAAAAAAACGGGGCCGCAGCTTGACATATGTTAAAAACGTGGTTAAAATTTAGTGAGATTTTATCTCTTTTTGGTAGTTTAGATTAAGTAACTTCGGTAATGATGGCAGATCAGATTTCCCAGGCCTTGCCCCCATGGTTTTGGTAGCCATTGGTATGCTTCCAAGACTTGAGCCTTGAAATTTTCAAATTGACCTAAGTCGCCTTCAGGTAGCTGCCTGGGCCAATTTTTGGTTGGCAGTAGCGCCTTGGCGGTATTACAACGAAATTATGGAAAAGCTCTAATTTTTATTATCATGCATCTAAACCACATTAAATCTAAAGATCGAGCCAATATTTTTTCGGGCCAGCCCACCAGGCCGGACCCAGCGGCGGCTTGCTTGGCCTTTTTTCCATTTGATTCTGCCTTGATCTCTCTCTCTCTCTCTCTCTCTCTCTCTCTCTCTCTCTGTCTGGCGGGCTGGGTGTGGGTGGGGGGGGGGGGGGGGGGGGGTGGGGGGGGGGGCGG
>JAISWF010000209.1 GCA_031271165.1 Deltaproteobacteria bacterium | reverse complement strand
GAGAGAGAGAGAGAGAGAGAGAGAGAGAGAGAGAGAGAGAGAGAGAGAGAGAGAGAGAGAGAGAAATAGATAGATTATTGGAGAGCTAAAAAATCAAGTTGTAAATGGTATTTTGACGTACTCAATTACTGCAGCAGGATAAACTCCACCCGGCGGTTTTTGGCTTGGCCTTCTTGGGAATCGTTATCGGCAATAGGCCTGGTATCGCCGTAGCCGGCCAAGACTAACCGGTTTCGGTCCAGGCCGCCTTTGTCGATCAACCAGCGGGCTACCGCTGCGGCTCGCCTTCGGCTGAGGTTGAGATTGTATTTTTTTGTGCCCTGCCCGTCGGTGTGGCCGACAACCAAAAGACGCCGTTGCTTGAGGGCCGGACGGTTAAGAGCTTGACTGAAAACTTCCAGAACGGCTTCCGAGTCTTCGGTCAGCTCATCGGAATTGTATTGAAAGTTTATAGACGCCCAGACCCTCAGGGAAACCTTGATGAAAGCGTTGCCTTCGCCGTCATAGGTCAGCCATTCCCGGCCAAAAGGATCAAATTCAGTATCCTGGGGTGACAAAAATCCCTCGGCCAAAGTGAGAGTCCCGTCGGAATTGCGGCGGTACAAATAGTTGCCCTGCCAGACGTAACCACTGCCGCTAATTTCAACTTCATCATTCCCACCTTCTGATAAAGCCGATTCCACGGCATCGGCATCAAGCTGAACTTCCGATTTGGAAGGTGTTGTCAGCTGGGAAGACTGGCCGGGAGACGCCCGCCCGGCTGGTACGGGAGAAGCGGGCTGTCCGGGGGGCGCCAGACCGGCTGGCTCAGGAGATGAGGATGAGCTCGCCTCGGCCGAGGGAGAAGTTTCCGGGGCCGGGTTGATGTTCGGCTCCAGTGAATCTATCGTCGGAGGAATCGGAACCAAAGGGCCCCGTGGTGATGGGCCAGAATTATCGGTCGCCAGGGATGGGTTTGTTGCTAACGGAAGCTGAAGGAAATCAGGAGATGACGTTAGGGCATCTGAAAGGGGAAAGACCGGGAAAGGCGGCGCAACTAATCCTCCTACCGAACGATCGGCTGGGTTTTCTGGAATCGTCAGCGTTATACCGCCTCTGAGAGCCGGGCCTGGCGGCTGAGGATCTTCGGTCTGAGCTTGACCGATTGTTCCAAAAAGAACAATCATTAACAAAACGCCCGCCAAGCAGAGGCTTTGGCCAAATGCCGCTGACGGCTCCGTCTTGTCGGGGCGGGGTCCAAGGTGGTAACATCTGGGCGGATCAGTTTTTTCGGCGTTTTTAGGGCCGGAAAACCACCACGCCAGGACACGGATAATATTTGAAAAGATATGGCTCAAAACTATCGCAGCCCCACCTATTACGAACTTGCCGCTCCGCCGGAACTCGACTGGCGGCCCTACCGGCCTCCTGAATACCTCCAATACCGCCGTCAGTGGGATCGGCGCGGACTGACTGGGGAAGCCGGAGATTTTCCTCTCCATTTAGACGTGGATCCTACCAACCGCTGTAACCTCAGATGCCGCATGTGTCCCCGGACCTATTATGTGGAGCGTGGCTTGACCAATTGGGCCCCCGGGGGGCTTTCAGAAATGGACCTGGGGCTATACCGTAAACTTATTGATGAGTCGGCCGAAGCCGGTCTTAAATCCGTCAAGCTGAATTTTCTGGGGGAGCCCCTGATGTTCCCAGCCATTTCGGAAATGGTGGCTTTGGCAGCGGCAAGAGGACTTTGGGTGATGATAAATACCAACGCCGTCTTGCTGACCGCCAGGATGTCGAGAGAGCTTTTGAAGGCCGGACTGACCGATATATTTTTTTCCTTTGATTCCCCTTATCCCGAAGCTTACGAGGCCGTTCGGGTCGGCGCAACTTATAGTCAGGTCTTGGCCAATGTCCAAACGTTTATGGATATCAAAGATGAGCTTGGCCTGAAGGCGGTTCAGACTAGGGCCAGTATGGTTCTGCCGGAGGGCAATGACGACGAGCTCAAACAGGTCAAGGCTGATTATATCAGGCTTTTTAGAGATCTGAAAGTGGCCGAGATCGGTTTTGGACTGCCTTCAGTCCTTGATTGTGATTACCGCAAACTTTCGGCCCCTTCGAATTTTAAGTGTCCAGATTTGTTTCGGAGGATGTTTGTCTTCAACGACGGGGTCTGTGGTCCCTGCTGCGGAGACTGGGAAAGAAAGCTGGTGGTGGGGGAGGCTGGAACAACCTCGTTAGCCGACATCTGGCGGGGGGCGGAATATCAAAGGCTGCGCCGGTACCACCTTGAGGGGCGCTACCGCGAGATTGAGGCCTGCGCAGCCTGTAGTGTACCGTACCTGTCGGCCCAGGGCGTCTGAGAACGCCGGGTAGCGAGAGGGATATTTTTGGGAGGCGACCAAGGTGAGCGTCGAAATTAAAGAAAAGAATCCGAAAGCATCCAAAAAATCGGCCAACGGTAAGACCCAGCGGCTGGCAGCCGCAGTTTCGGCCAAAGATGTAACCAATGACCATCTGGGAAATAATCAATTAAGTTCTGCCGGAGGCTTAAAGCCCCGGAGATTAACTCGGACGGTCAAAGTCGGGCCTTTAACTATCGGAGGCCAAGCCCCGATTTTGGTTCAGACCATGACCGACACCGATACCCGTGATGTCACGGCCACCTTGGCTAAAATAAAGTCGTCTTTTGCCCGGGGGGCGGAACTGGTTCGCCTGGCTGTCCCCGACCAGCGGGCGGCTGACTCTTTGGCCGAAATAGTTAAAGACAGTCCCATTCCTCTAATTGCCGACATCCATTTTAATCATCGCCTGGCTTTGGCCGCACTGGCCGGAGGGGCGGCCGGTTTGAGGCTCAACCCCGGAAATATCTCTGATCCCAAAAATATTAAAAAGGTGGCCGAAGCGGCGGGAGCGGCCGGGGCGGCTATCAGGGTGGGAGTCAATCTGGGGTCTTTGGAAAAACAAAAAGCGGCGGCTGCCGGAAGTCTCATTGAGGCCATGGTGGCCAGCGCCTTAGGCCAGGTCGTCTTAATTGAGGAGACCGGCTTTACCAACCTTAAAGTATCGCTAAAGGCCTCTTCGGTCAGAGAGACAGTGGAGGCTGCTCGGTTGTTTGCTCAAAGAAGCGATTTGCCGCAGCATTTGGGAATAACCGAGGCTGGTGACGTCAAAAGCGGAGCGGTGCGCTCGGCCGTCGGCCTGGGGATACTGCTGGCCGAAGGCATCGGCGACACCATCAGGGTATCACTGACCGGCCCTCCAGAAGAAGAGGTCGATTGCGCTTGGGAAATTTTAAGTGCTCTGGGCATAAGGCGGCGGGGACCGGAGTTTATATCTTGCCCGACCTGCGGGCGCTGCCGGATAAACCTGCCGGATTTACTGGCCGACGTCAAATCCCGATTAAGCGATCTTAAAAGCCCGCTCACGATCGCTGTCATGGGCTGCATTGTTAACGGGCCGGGAGAAGCCCAAAGGGCCGATTTAGGCATTGCCGGAGGCCAAGGGAAAGGCCGGCTGTTTGTCAAAGGCCAGCTTGAGGGCTCTTACCCCTTTGATAACCTGGCCCAAGCCCTTGAGGACAGAGCCAGAGAGATTGACCGGGAGTATTTTGGTCCTAAAATTCAAGAAGCTTAAGTGGAGCTTAGAGCGTTCCTGGGATTTTTTTAAAAACTCAGTTCTTCCAAAAAGGTGTTCTGAAATTTAGGATCAAAGCTCAGTTCGACCACCTCGACATTTTGGGAAATCCATTCGATTTCAGTGGTCGCCGATCGATCCAAAAGAAGTCTGGCCGCTCCGGCCAAAGCGGAATTACCGACAAAGGTTATCGGGCCATTGTAGCCCTTGGGGATTAAACTGATGGTCAAAAGATTTTCGGCTTGGAGGTGGTAACCAAAGGAGCCGGCTATGACCACCTCGTCGAGATCGGCTAAGCTGAGTTCCATTTTATCTAAAAGCATCCTCATGGCGGCGGCAATGGCCCCTTTGGCCAGCTGGACTTGGCGGACATCTTTTTGGCTTAAGTAAATGCTGTCGGTGAGATGATATTTTCCGTCTCTTAAGATGTCAGGCGAACTCTTCGGGGCTATCAGGCGCCCAGCTGAGGTGATCACTCCAGCTCGGATGAGTTCGGCGACGATGTCAATTAAACCGCTGCCGCAGATCCCTTTGGGATCGCTGCGGCCGATGGCCGTAAAGATTTGGGCCATATCTGGCCCCAAATAGAAGCTGTCAATGGCTCCAGTGATAGCCCGCATGCCACAGGAAATATTCATTCCCTCAAGGGCGGGGCCGGCTGCACAGGAGGTGGCTACCAGGCGACCGTTGCGGGACAAGACGATTTCGCCGTTGGTGCCGATATCAATAAACATTAACGTCCCGGGCCGTTGGACGAGTTGAGTGGCGATGAGTCCAGCGGTAATGTCTCCGCCAACGTAGGCGCTGATGGATGGGGTGGTGACGACCATGGCCCAAGGCGGGAGACCAAGCCTGGGGGCCAGTTCTGAGAGCCTGAGCGGGTCAACAAATATCGGTCGGTACGGGGCTTGGGCCAGGCTCTTGGGGTTTATGCCAGCTAAAAGGTGAAGCATGGTGGTGTTGCCGCAAATGATGGCCGCCCCCAAGTTTTTGATTCTTTCCGGGGGAACCGCTTTGGTCACCAGTTCAGCGATGCCCCTGATTACCAGTTCTTGAATGCGCTTCAGGTTATCAGAGCTTTCGGCGGCGTAAGTGATGCGGCTGATGACGTCCCCGCCAACTGTAGTTTGAGGGTTAAGGGAGGTCTCCACCGCCACGGTTTCTTTTTTATCAAGGTCGATTACCGCAACCGCTAGCCCCGTCGTTCCCAGGTCAACGGCGAGGGCCAGATTTTCATCCGGGCCCTGACCATCCGGCCAGGCCCCTAAGAGCTGCTGGTGATAACAAAGAGCTTTGGCAGTGGTCCGGTTAGCCTCCAGGACTGCTAGCTGGCTTAAGGCTTCCCCGTTCTTTGGGTAAAGACCTAAGGTCCTGACCAGCGGCTTTTGGTCGCGGCGGTCGCGGTCCGGTATTTGAACCAGGGTAACCGCAGGGTCAAAGTTGTACGGAGCCGTCTGCCCCAGACCCTTTAAGGCGCTGAAAGAAGCTCGGTCTTCCAAGATGACCGTCACCTCGCCCCGGCCGCGGGCTTGGCAGGCCAGCCTTTGGTCGGGCCGATCGGCCAGAATTTCCAGCTCGCCCTTGGCCGGAGGCTCAAAATCCCCGTAAACGGTGACCAAACATTTGCCGCAGCGGCCTTGGCCTGCACAGGGGGCATCCAGAGAAAACCCGGCCGAGGTTAAAACCTCCATGACGGTAGTGCCGTCAGGTACGGTCAGGGTCAAATCTCTGTTGTCCGATTTTCGAATCGTGATATTCACGTTTATCCTGCCCTGGCGGGTTGGTCGACCATATCGGGGCCTTGGTTCCCGCACCAAATAATCAACAACTAAACAGTTAAGCTTCCAACGATATCTTACAACATGACTGAAATTTGCATATTAATATGTCAATTATCGTTTTATTGTTAGTCAATTTATAGCTTCAGTTGAATATACAGGAATTTTACAACGTTCAAGGCAGGGAGTCAATAGTTTTTTCTAAGTCTCACTTCTGACTATAAATTTTTGAACGCTCAAAGTTGATTCATCTTATCATAAGACTTTAACGTATTAATTTATCTCGATAGTTTCTATTCGAGTGATACGTCTCACCGTTCAAAGCGTTGGAAGTTAACAAAAAGAAAAACCACTTTTTAACGAAAAGACTATCCATTCGTTCAATGCTGAAAAGCTATCAGGGTAATAAGTTTGGTAATAAGTTGAGTTTGAGGCCAAATGAGGGCTGACATGAGGGAGGCAGCTATAGTGGCGGGCGGATTTTTCGGGCCAAGTTGTTTAGTCAGGCTCCAAGGGCCAGTAGCGGCCGTGTGATTGGTACCATGGTTTAGGTGTCCAGCCGATATTGGCCCTTTTCGTAAAAGTCTCTAACCTGAGACGCTTAACCCTTAAGCTCAACCTCAATCGTTTTTCCAGACTTATGTTTCTCTTTATTGGGGACGCTTTGGCTCTAAATTTGAGGGGTCGCCAAACTGGCTCTGACTACCGGGGCGGAGGCCAGCTGGTAGTTTAGGCCCAGGCCAGACCGAAGCCCGCCGTAGTGCCTTCCGGGCTTGGTTCGAGAGGTGCAGTGGAGACCATTGACTGCTTGCGGACCTGAGACCCAACCAAATTGGCTCAAAGGTTCATCTAGTATTTAGTTGCAAAAATAATTAAGATAATTTATAATGGGTCCATATGGAGGTTCCTTATGGCCCGTTTAGCAGAAAAACCCTTATGCTCTGAAGAAGAAATGGCTATGCTGCAAAGCTTCAGTCAGAGCAGGAC
>JAISWF010000200.1 GCA_031271165.1 Deltaproteobacteria bacterium | reverse complement strand
AAGCTCAAATTAAAAACCGGCGCTATGAGGCGAGGTATAGCGATGAGTATCCGGTGGTCAAAAAGCTGGCCGTGGGCATCGCAGGTAAGACCGATGTGGTGGCTGAGATTTATTGAGGCCTTTATGGTCAAGGCTCCAGGCACTGCGTTTCCCTTGATGGCCTACCAAGGGGACTGACCTCATAAAGCGAAGTTCCTATAAGCCTTGCCCTTGACCCCTTGGATGGAGCCAATTGGCTTGGCTCATTATGAATCGATTAGGGAAAAAAATACCATGAACTGGTACTTAAAGGCCAAACTCAAGAGTTAACCATCTAAAAAACAAATCATTTAAAATTTTGTTTACCAGTTGCTGAGTACTGTTTTATAGTTAGATGTTATTATATTTAATAACTTTTTTTTTAGTCAAATAAGAGGAAATTTTGAGCCCATCCAAGTCCATCGTCAGAAGTCAGATCAAAGCCCTGTTGGAGGCTGGCCACGCCCCTGGGGGAGAAGTTTTAGTTAAAGGCTGGGTGCGGACAAGGCGCGATGCCAAAGGGGTTTCTTTTCTGGAAATTAATGACGGCTCGTGTCTGGCCAACCTTCAGGGGGTCATTGACGAGGGCTCTGAGGCTTTTTCCAGACTAAAGGAACTTTCGACTGGAGCAGCGGTGTCCGTTTCCGGCCTTCTGGTCGCCAGCCAGGGCGGCGGCCAAAAATGGGAGCTTTTGGTTAACAGCCTGGAATTAGTGGGGCCCTCCGGCCCCGACTATCCGCTTCAAAAAAAACGACATACCGATGAGTACCTCAGGGAGATTGCCCACTTGCGTCCAAGGACCAACAAGTATGGGGCTATTGTTCGTTTGAGGAGTCAATGTGCCTGGGCGGTTCACGACTTTTTCCGTTCTCGGGGCTTTTTTTACGTCCATACGCCCATTATCACCGGAAGCGATGCCGAAGGCGCCGGAGAGCTATTTCGGGTGACCACGCATGCCCCGGAGTCTTTAGGCCGAACGGAGGATGATTTTTTTGGCAAACCGGCCGCTTTGACCGTCTCCGGACAGCTGGAGGCCGAACTCTTAGCCTTGGCTTTGGACCGGGTCTACACCTTTGGGCCCACTTTTCGGGCTGAGAACTCCAATACCGCCCGGCATGCCGCTGAATTTTGGATGATTGAGCCGGAAGCGGCTTTTTTCAATCTCCAGGACGATATGAATTTGGCTGAGGAAATGATTAAATTTCTGGTCAGTCAAGCGTTGGAACACTCCCGACAGGATTTGGAACTCTTTGACCGCTTTGTTGAAAAGGGGCTTTTGGCCCGTCTGGAAAATCTGATCGAATCTCCTTACGTTCGGCTTTCTTACGCCGAGGCAGTGGATCTTTTGGCCAAAAGCGGGACTGAGTTTGAGTTTAAACCTTTCTTTGGAGCGGATTTGGCCAGTGAGCACGAAAAATTTCTGTGCGACCGATTTGGCGGCCCGGTCATCGTCCACGATTACCCAAGTTCTATCAAGCCTTTTTATATGCGGCTGTCCGATGATCGAAAGACCGTTGCCGCCATGGATATCCTGGTCCCCAAAGCCGGAGAACTGGTCGGCGGCAGCCAAAGGGAAGAGCGTTTGGACGTTTTGCTTTCTCGGATGACCGAGCTGGGCATGGACTCGGAGGCTTATCGGTGGTACCTTGATACTCGCCGGTGGGGAGGGACGCCTCACGCTGGATTTGGTCTTGGTTTTGAGAGATTTTTGATGATGTTGACTGGTATCAACAATATTCGTGACGTTGTGCCCTTTCCTCGGACTCCCAAAAATTTGGAGTTCTAAGGTTTGACCCTGGACCGGGCCAGGGTTTTAAGCGGAGTTTACCCAGTGGCCCTTGGGCCTGGGCGGCTTCAAATGTTTTCGGGGGGTTCCGGAGCCCCGGTTTTTTAGCATTTCACTGGAGAAGATTAATGTCACTAATTATCGGAATGGCGGGCAAAGGCGGCACTGGAAAAACGACCCTGGCCGGGATGGCGGTGCGCTACCTGGCTTCGGTTGGCAAGGTGCCGATACTGGCGGTGGACGCTGATTCCAACGCCAATTTAGGCGACGTGTTGGGCATGAGCTACGATCGTACTTTGAGCGATGCCCGCGAGGAAATGAAAGGCTCGGTGGGTGATGTTTCCATCACCAAAGATACTCTGCTGGAACTTCGCACCCAAGAGGCGATCGTTGAAGGCGATGACTTTGATCTCATCGTCATGGGCCAGCCCGAGGGGTCGGGCTGTTATTGCGCCGCTAATGCCGTCCTGAGCGGGGTACTTGATAAGACGTTTAAAAATTATCCTTACCAGGTCATCGACAACGAGGCCGGTATGGAGCATATTTCTCGGCTAACGGCTAAATTTATGGACATATTTTACGTCGTCTCCGATGCCTCCCGCCGGGGCCTGACGGCTGCTCAGAGGATCTGGCGGCTGGTTGACGAGCTTAAAATCACCATCCGGCACAAATACCTGATTTTAAACCGGACCAGGGGTGAGATCTCCGATGAGGTCAAAAAGATCATCGAGGATGAACCAATGACTCTGGCCGGGGTCATCCCCGATGACATGGCCATTTACGATACCGACCAGGCCGGTAAACCCACCTCGTCTCTGCCGCTGAGTGTCCCAGCGGTGGCTGCGGCCAACGAGATTTTTAAAAAGACCTTGGTCGAATAATACATCAGAACAGTATCCCTTTCTGGGACACTGTCTTGCCAACCGACTCGGCTCCGCCCTTTCGGGGCCGGGACGGCATTTTTTCAATCAATTACTCAAAAATTAATATGACGTTTTTCAATCTCGAAAATCCCGAGACTTATACTGAATCCTGTTTGAGGCTGGCTCGCAGTTTTTTAGCTGACTTTGACACCCCCGCCCAAGTAGCTTTGGCGGCTGAAAGACTCAACGCCTATCCAAACCTTGACGTGCTTCAGGCCCCTAAATCGGTAAGAATATTGGAGGATTCTGAAGGATTAAGCGAACTAGGGCGCCGGGCGGTCCTTGAGGGCCACATTTTTTGGGAGCATCCCATCGCCGGCGAAGCTACCCGTCTGGGGTTGGGCCGGAAGTTTTTTTTGACCCCGGCGGTTTTAGCCAGACAGGGGGCCTCCCTGGGCTGTCTGCCAGTCGGTGCTTACGTTAATTTATTGCCCATCAACCTTGGTTTTCGGCATTTACTGGAACTTCTTTTAGAAATCAAAAATTTAGCTGAGCAAAGCGGGCTGGACCCCAAGGTCGTCCTAAGCCGCCAGAAAATGCTGATTATCAGCACCGGAGATGATACGGTCGATCTTGAGCGGTTGATTGTTAAAACCCTTTCCTCAATTTTACCCCAGGAAAATCTGTTGTTTATGGTTCAGAGCGTCTTTCACGGGCTCAACCGCATCCCAGGGGGTGATTGGTTCTTTGATCCCGCCTCTCCCCGAAGGCTCCATAATCATGGGCAAATGGTCATGCAAAAGACTATGGACCGACAGATCTACTACTTGGACCTCTCTGGCCAGCGTGTTTTTCTGGATCGATCATCATTTTTTTCGCTTTTGAATGATTTTGAGGATCTGATTTCTTACAACATTGAGGATTTGGATTTTTTAAACCGGGCCCTCGATGTGGAAGCCCTGGGTCTGGCCGTTCGGTTGGGCCGCTCCGGTTATGGAATGATTATGGAAATAACCCCCAATAATCCCGACCGGCCAATTAAGGGCGGCATGTGTGCTTGCGATCCGGTTCTGGGGCGTGATGTGGTAGTGGAAAGTTTCCGGCTGGGAGAAATGCCCCCGAGGGACATCAAGTTTATCAACAAAAATTTCAACCACTACTTCCGGCCGGCCAGGGTACTGGAACTCCTGAGGGAAAAAGGGCTTTTCATGCCGGTACTAGTCGATGATGATCGGGTGTACTTCCAGCCGGTCCAAGGGGATCTTAATTTTCTGACCAAGACCGCCTTTTTTGCCCGAAGGCGGGCTCAACCACTTAACTCCCTTAAATCCTCGGTTGATATTCCGGCAGCCTTGGCCGCCATGGGAACTCAGGACGGGCGCAGCGGTTTTCGCCAAATCGTTGAAAAGGTCGGCTTGATTTAGGTACTCCAAAGGCGTAACCAGAAAATATTTTCCAGCCGGATGCGCTCCTTGGTTGAGAAGTGGCCTGTTTTTTGTCCCCGCTTTGCTGAGAACTTTTGTCAAAACCAGCTTCCAACCTATAGTACCCGCCACTTGTTCCATTTTTATCGCCCGATTTAAATTCAGCCGAGCGTCCTTTGTGTTGGGCCATTAAGTCCAATCAAACCTAGGTCGGCTAAAATTGACTGTTTTGGCTAGTGAGTCTACACTCATATTTTAAGCCATTTGACAACAAATCAACCCAACCAGGAGAGGCGAGGCTTCTTTATACTTTTGTACTCACTGTCAGAGAGGCCAGCGGAAGCGAGTGCGAGACGGATGCCATAACCGATACCGCAACCGAGGGGGGCGGCATTTAGCGGGATTTTGTTCGATTTGTGGTCGGCTGATAAAGTGGAGAAAACACAAGGCTAAAATCATATAAATATAAAATCGTCAACATAACGAAGGTGCAGGGCGAGAAATACGTCAACGACGCTGTCAGTATATCGGTGCTGGGCGCACCGGAACCATCACCCTAAGCCAAGCGGCTTATGTGAGATTACGTTGACGGCAAGCCCAAGATTTCCGAGGAGCGGTAAACTTTAATTAAGCCCTGTTGCAAGCCGGAAAATGCGTCGCCCATATCCATGGTCAGGCGTTGATAGGTTGAGGAACTTGCTCGGCCTTAAAAAGGCTGAACGGTTCGCAACCGCTGAAGCTGACATCACCACTGTCAAACTCTTAATTGTTGATGGTGCCGGCTCTGCGTTGCTGTTTGACTAAGCGGGGATTTGGAGGATGGTCTCAATCGTCAAGGGCGAGCGCCTACTAGTGGGCGATACCGTGCACTACTCGCAGCCGGGCGGCGTTTTAACATATATTTAGTACTAAATTGATATTACAAGTTTTTGCTCTTACGGGAGTGGTTCCGGAGGCTAAAATTGTTGACGCTGTTGTGGTCCGGAAAATTGTCTCGGGCGGTCTGTCGGGCGGCCAAAGCAGGCTTGTTTGTTTTAAAAAAAATTCACTGGCTTGATGGAACGACAACAATCATCTCAACCGAGTAAGGAGTGGTAATAACATATTGCTCGGAGGCTTGAGCCCAAAACGGAGCTAAACTGGCATCAATTATCGATGATTCCGGATTATCTATCCCAAAATCGCTCAGGAGCGTCCGGCACCATTTAAAAGCTTGCTCCCGATTGTAACGATTGGTCCAATGGCCAGTTTTGTTTTCCCAGCGGTAATTATGACCGCCTTGATCTAACCACCGGCGCATGTCTGGTCCACTATTAAAAGTTTTCTTCTCCAGCTTGTAGTGATGGATAAGAAATTCTATGGGCTCAGGATTAATGTACCTGTCAAATCCAATATAAACCAGAGTCCCTGAACCAGTTATATTCAAAAGCTTGGCCTTGGCCTCGTCGCGTTTCATGGGGGGACACATCGAGCAGAACGCAACCCCAAATTCACCTTCTGGCTGATAATCGTCCCAATTTGACCTAACGTAGGTAATGTTTTGGTAGCCCAGCTTTTGAGCATCCTCTCGGGAGATGGCCAGCATCTTTTCCGAGATATCCACTCCGACCACGCTTTGAGCTAGAGCGGATAGTTTTAAGGTATACATCCCACTTCCGCAGCCAACGTCAAGCACTCTTTGGCCTTTAAAAATAGCTCCCAGCTTTTTAGCTGTCTCCAGCATGGTATTTTCATAGCTATTTTCTTCTTGGTTGTACCGAGGAAAAGATTCAGCCCGGTTATTCCAAAATTCCTCAAGTTCGTTGGGGTTTTTGGGGGTGTTATTATCCATATACACGACTCCTTGGGCCGGCAGTGGTTGATTGACAAAAGTCGATGGGCATTTTTATGATTTTAACAGGTCAAAGGATAATTTGACAACAATGATTTGCCAATAGGCTGCCAAAAAAATGCGACCTAAGCGGGAAAATTAAAAAATTTAGGTTAATTTTTGATATCTAATATTGATAAAGACGAATAAAATCTTTGACATATAGAAGAATATTCTGAATTAAAAATATTTATGATATTTAATTTGTCATAGTTGCTTCCTGTATAAGTGCAGTCTATTATGATAGACTTCGCGGTATTAGTTTTATTTTTATATAGAACCATAACTACCTCATGAATATTAAAAAATGTATCAGTTTTAATCATGTAGGAATTATTGAATCTTATCCTAAGTCCAGTTAAATCTTTTATTTTAACCGTGTCAACCAGAGTTAGCTCCGATAGAACTGGATTTCTGGGGGCGAGGGTGGTTGCCATGACTATTTTGGCCAGTTGAATTAGCTCATCTGAGGAGAAGGCGGCCACATCGTTGACTGACTGATCGTAGTCGGGCTCAGTTGGAACGGTCCCGGTGACAATCAAACCTCGATCCAAAGAGATCTTTCGATCGAATTTAAAAAACCCCCGCGAAACCTCGTTGGGGCCGTCCATCAGCTCAAGCTGCCAGGAGCTGGGTCTGGAGATTTTAAAACGAACCGGAGCCTGGGACTGGTTGATGGAGACTGTCCCCCAACTTTCTCCATAAGCCAGACGGCCGAAGAAGACCAGAAATATTGCGGTTGCGGCTGTTAAAAAGGTCTTTTTAAAAAGCTTCATTTTGCGACTTTCTGAGTTTTTTTAAACCGAGAGTCAAAACGGCTGATTCGAGCCGGCCGCCGGAAGGATTTATAACCTAAATCTCCAACGTTTTTTTGATATACCGATTTCTTGGTAGTCTTGAATTAGAATAGAACTTAATAATGGCTTGAATTCAAGCTGAAAACTGAGCGATAAAAATAATTAAAAATATTGTTGATAACCTATTTGTATATTGTAAAATAAACATATTATAAGTCAACTATATCTCGTCCAACTGTGCTACTCATCGATCATGGAATCATCATTAATAGAACGGGGAAATACCGCTATATCTATAAAGTAACTAGAACTTACCGTAATGAGAGAGGTAAACCTATCTGTGACAAGTTGAGTATCGGTCGCATGTCAGATGACGGGAGACTGGTTCAAAACTCAAGGTACTATGAGTTTTACAGCGACACAGAACTTGTTAGCTCACTGCCAGAACCTGAAATTTTTCACTTCAAGTCGGTAGGGGCGTCATATTTGATGCACCAAGTATCCAGCGATCTGGGAGTAAGCGGAATTCTAAGAGATGTTTTTGGCTCTAAACGTTCTACCATGCTACTTACTATCGCTACATACATGGCAGGTCATGGAAATCTGATTGAGTACATTGATGACTGGTTTGATGAGAATTATTTAGGGAATAATGTCTCTCCACAGCATGCATCGCTTATTTTTTCTTCAATTAAACCTGATGATTAACAGGTAAAAACCATCAAAATAAAGAATCCTAAAATTTTTTTAGTAATTTCATGATGTTAAAAATGACAAAATTACAAATTTGACTTTTTACCGGTCGATCGCCGGATGAAAAGATGAAGTTCTTCCTCTCTTGGGTTGGTCTGAATTGTAACAGTGGTTACTTGGCCTATGATGTCACATCGTTCTCATGTTACGGAAAAGAGATTCTAGACGCAGAGTGGGTTCCAACCGAGACGATAACAGGTTACCACAGATCAACATGGGGTGCTACCTATCGCATGAAAATGGGTTGCCGGTATTCTACTTGACTTATCCAGGCTTTATTATAGATAAGTCGAACATGCCATATATGATGGCGTACAACGATGAATTGAATATCCAAGACGTCGCATTTGTGATGAACAGAGGCTTGCGCTGGACAGCTAATTTAAAATGGCTGCACTCCAACAACATTGGCTATGTCATCGGTGTTGAAAAAACATCATCTGCCCATGCAATCAGCCATAGACCAAATCCGTAAAGGTTTAATCACTTTCTACAACTGGGTAGAAGATGGTGTCTATGCGAAAAGTATTCGGTCACGTTTTTACGGCGTATCTTCTGTGCTACACATATACTCACAGCCGTCCAAGAAAATCGCCAGACTGGGGGTTGGGTAGGCTAAACCCTAGGAAATAAACCACCTTCATCGTCCAAAAAGGGAGATTTGAAATCCTAACCCCCCCTTACATCAACT
>JAISWF010000149.1 GCA_031271165.1 Deltaproteobacteria bacterium | reverse complement strand
AATTAGCTGCCCTGATTTTCCACTACTAACGCTTCACCACGATCCTCACGGTTACCGACTAACGCTCACTAGGGAGGTGTTCAGTCATCGGCCAATTAAAGTGGCACATAGCTCGTGGTCAGTGCGGCTGGCTACTCCCTACACTGGAGGGACTATCATCCATGAGGTGATTGTAGATTCCCCGTCGATGAGGCACCCTAAATTCTGCTGCGGTTTAGGCAGTCGCATTAGCAATATAAATTACAACCTTAAAATTAGGGCGAAGTTACTTTGGGCGACCAGAAAGGGGCCTTGGACAAAGAGGAGCGACAGAAGGCAAACCAAGCCAAAAATCAGCTGGAACTTTCAGCCTGGAAAAACAAAATAGGAGGTGAAAACAGGGGAAGACGAGGCAGGCTTGCGGAAGAATTTACAACTGAAAAAGGAGACGGCCGGGCAGCTTCAAAGAAAGCTCGGCCAGCAAACTGGGAAGTCCCAAATTGGAAATCCTAATGTTGCGCAGCCTCAGCCCACCCGCCCCGACAGTGGTTCTCACCTTGGCCCAATAAGACCTTCCATCTCAATATTTAAAACGCCGGCGGCAGCGCCGCTGGGCGGAAGACTGTCAGAGCTAAAAAAACCTGCCGGAGACCGGCTGATCCGGTTAAGGCGTCTGGCCAGCTAAAAAATCAGCCACGAAAAGGACAGTGTTGACATAAACATTACTGCGGTTGTAAAGCATGATAACAGAACGGCGTTTTTCCTCATCAAGCATGTCGCCCCGCCAGCCGCTTTGGGCGAGATATTTTCCGACGCTAAAAATGGCATCGGGTTTGTTGAACAAATCTATCCGGCCATCACCGTCACCGTCGGCGGCAAATTTGTTAATGTTAGAGGGCATAAACTGCCCGTAGCCAATGGCACCGTAAACCGAGCCGAGAAAGGAAGCCGGGTCCAGACCGTTGTCCCAGGCGTAAACCAACAGGGCCCGGAGTTCATCAAAAGCCCATTTGCCTCTTTTAGCGGCATAGTCGCTCAAAAAGGCCGACGCCTCAGAATTGGTGTTAATGTCGGTTAACCTCCCAGCCACCAGGCGGATATCGGCGGCGGCAGCCATGGAAGCCAGAGAAAAAGCCGCTTTGCGTTTCCCGAAAAACCGGCCATACCCAGTTTCGATCCACATAATGGAGGCGACCAAGGAGCCCGGTACCTTGAACCGGTTTTCCATCTGCTTAAAAAGCGGCCGGTCGGCCTCATAGAAGGCTTTAATGTCTCTAAGGACGGTCTGGTTGGTAAACTGCGAGTAAGTCTGCGATCTTGAGGGCTTAACCGTGGGAGGCGGCTTATAGGCTGACAGCTCCCGGACCTTGGAGGTAGCCAAAACCACCTTGAGCCTGGCGTCAAGCTCATCGGTAATCCGTCCGTCAGCAGCCAAACCGTGATCTTTCTGAAACTCTTTAATTATCTTTTGGGTATCGGATCCAGCTCGACCGTCAATGGTCAGATCATAGCCTATCTGCCAAAGTTTTTCCTGGACCGCCTTGGTCAAATCCGAGCGGTAGAAAATACCATAAAGTTCCCTGAGCTTGGTTTCCATGGGGACTGGAGAAAAAACCAAATCTGGAGACTGGAAAAAAGCCGACACCTGGGCCCGGTTTAGACCGCTAGCCACCAGAGCCCCAGCTAATTCGGCCCATGGGGCGGGTATGCCAGCCAGAGGCCCGGTATACTTGATACTCTCAGAGGGATTTTGCTCCGGGGTCGGGACAGTTGGCTGAGATCTGGGGCCGGCTACCACGCAGCCGGTGAGGGCTAAAGCAAACCAGACCGAAATTGGTACCAATATATTTCGCATTTTATTTTTATTAAATTTCATATTAATAATCTTTGAATTTGATTAAATATAGAAATCATATTTCTAAAAGCTGTTTTGAGGGACAAAATCTCAGCTTCCAGGACGCATCAACTTCACTCTCTGACAACTTTTTCTCCGGCCCCGAAAAGGCCCCTACAAAACCAGGGTCTTCTTAATAAGCCTGACCGCCTCCTCCGGTTCGTCGACCAGAGTAAAAATATCCATATCGTCAGGAGAAATGTAACCCTTGGCCAAAACTGTTTCCTTAAGCCATCCGATCAGGCCACTCCAGTAGTTACGGCCGACCAAAAAAGCCGGGAAACTCCGAATGCGACTGGTCTGAATCAAAGTCAGAGACTCAAAAAGCTCATCAAGGGTCCCGAAGCCGCCAGGGAATATGACATAAGCTTGGCTATATTTAACAAATATAACCTTACGGATAAAAAAATAATGAAAATTCATCGACAAATTGGTGTATTTGTTAGGGAGTTGCTCATGGGGCAGCTCTATATTTAGTCCAATAGACAGCCCTCCAGCCTCATGGGCCCCTTTGTTGGCCGCTTCCATGATCCCTGCCCCTCCGCCGCTAATAACCCCAAATCCAGCTTGGGCCAGGAGCTGGGCAGTTTTCTCAGCTATGGCATAATCTGGAGAATCGACCGGAGTCCGGGCTGAGCCGAAAACACTGACGCACGGTCCCACCTCGCTCATGACGGTAAAAGCTCGGACAAATTCGCTCATGATCGAAAACATCCGCCAGGATTCTTTAAGGCCAAGGTCATTGACGGGAAAAGGGTCACCATGGGAATAACTATGCTGGACTTCTTTGGGTTTATTGGGTTCACTCATTGGATGGACACCTTAGCGGCACCCGGCTTTGGGGCCTGGAGTATTAGGACAGTCTAATCGACCGGAACCGCACAAAAGCATCACTTTAAAGAGTCCGGACCAGAGGATTATACCAAAATTTTCTAAATTAGCAACTAGTCGCAAAAAACCCCAGCAATTTTAATTTGAGTGTTAAATTTGACCAAAACCAAAAATAGATCTAAGCACCGTAAGCTTTTCGTCTTGCCAGTATAACCTTTGCACTGGACTAAACTTCAAGTATTATACCCGTGGTTTTGCAAGGCCGATGCCGAAAGGAGCCAGAAAGGCTACATACCCAACGTGCTGGAATTCAGGCTAAAAACCAGACCCGCCTGGAGATTCTCACCAAGACCTGGCAATAGGGTTGTACAAGGAAAGATTTTTTTAGGCCGTAACAGCAATTTTGGCCAGGCTCAAACCCTTTTTGACTCAATACCTTCGCACCTTGTCCATTTTACGGTCAGGCCGACCAATATCTTGGTGCTTCCTAACCGTCCAAAGATGATCGCCAAGGAGTTTAACGGTAGGGGCCGGCGACCGAATGTGGCCCTCTTGGCCGCAAGCCTCGCTCGATGAATGAAAAAGTCGATGGCATCATCTTCTGGGCCGAGAAGTTGTGCTCGAAAGAAATTCCCAAGGGGCCGTCACTCCGAGGTATAAATGCCTGAAAGAGGTGGAGTTGCGTAACAGTCAGCCGGTCTAAAAAAGTAAAGTCAAACGCTAGGCAAATCAATGAGGACTTGATAAAAGTGTGCTCTGTATAAACAATCAATGGCCACAATTGAGGAGGCAATCGGCGAACATGAGCTAATGCCCTGGGATACTAAGCAATACTTCCACTAATGCAAGGACGACCTCGGTCTTGACCACTACGCGGTCAGAACATGGCAAGGCTTGAGGCGACAATAATGATCAACCGGTAAAAACTCTCAAAATCCTGAGTTTTAAAATTTTTCATCAACAATTTAAGGATATTAAGAATGACAAATTTGCAAAAATGGACCTTTTACCCGTCGCTCAATAATTTTTGGTCTTCATTGCGCCTCTGCTAGTGACCAAACTCTGTCGAGAGTTTAATTTCAAAACCGAACCGACGTTGACTTCTCCGTATACCCATGTCCAGACGTCTCTCGCCAAACCTTGACGCTGCCGGTCACCATCTCATAAAAATAGAGCCAGGCCGTGAGCCACCGTCACCATCCGCAACCTGATAATCAATAATGGGTCGTTAAATTCAGTCAAACACTTTTTAGTGAACGCAGCTGATGAAACTATGAACGTACTTGCCTGTAAAGATTATCACGGCTTTTTTGACTACGATCAGCAGGCTGATATTGTTCTTTATAAATCGCCCGTCAAATCTGACTTGCCTGGCGCTAAAGCTAGTACACAGTCAAGCGGTTGACTGTGGGTTGGCGAGTTCAAACTCTAAAAGGGCTAGTCCCCCAGATTATTCGATCATAACATAAATTCACAGATAGTTTAAATGATTTATATCGA
>JAISWF010000032.1 GCA_031271165.1 Deltaproteobacteria bacterium | reverse complement strand
CGTTTGGACTGTTGAATGACTTTTGCTCAGGCTTCACCGGCAGCGGCTTTCAAGGTATGTTTATTTAAACTTGTCCCTTCTATTTTATCATTTATATAAACCCGGTGAACGCGTACGCTAAATGGCCCAGGCCTTAGGGAACCAAGGAAGGCAAAAAACCGTATCTAAGTGTCTTCTTAAAAGAAAAGCGCTGTCAGGGCCAGCAGGCCATCAAACAGCCGGGGGTAGTCAAAAGGGCAGTCAATATTATAATACAAAAATTGGTGGAAATGGCGGAAAAAGAAAAAAAAAGAAACAGGACCAATGTTGCTAATTCTGTTTGAATAAAAAAATTTAGCTTCTTAAAGCAATTATCATTGTCAATAAACTATTTAATAAATGTGAAAATCGAATAATAAATTTATTGTATACAGTTATGGCAATATAAACAGTGACACAAGCAATGATTATCTGGCATTTTAGCAAATTAAGATCTTCTGTAGTGGGTGGGTTGCTCCCAGGAACTCTGCTAAGGTTGAGGCTAAAGCACCTGCCAGGTTGTTAAAGGGAAATTGCTTCAGGATTGGGTTTCAGCCATCCTGGCCGCAGTGCTGGTCCGGCCGAGAGCGGCTGCGGCCTCCATGGCTTGTTCCAAAGTTTGGTAAAGGCCGGAGAGGGTTAAAGACAGCATAATGTTTAAGGGGTGACCGAAGTTTTCCACCTGGCTCCCGTCGGAACAGACGGTTGAATCAGGCCCCGGGCCCTGGGGCCAAGCCCTGAGTTTAGTCAGAAGGTCGCGGTGGTCGGTCACATGGGCGAGGACCTTCTTACCTTGACTGACCGCATAGCCACATTCAAAGACCGTTCCCGAGTCGGGCTCCAGGCCCCGAAAGGGGTTGAGGTTGGCAATGACCAAATCAGTCCCTCTGATGGAAGCGAGATTAAAAGAGACGATCTCGGCCGCCCCGTCTAAAACGGTATCTCCTGGAAAAATGGGCTGCAGTCCAAGAGCGATGGCCCGGGCTTTCATCTTTTGAACAAAAGCGTCATAGTTGGGCAAAAAGACGTCAGGGCCAGCAAAATAGACTTTCAATTGCTCACCTTTTCATCTCAGTTTCGGTGCGCCTCTAGCCATAGCCATTGTTTGACTGCGGGGGTCATCTGGGCAATTTTTGACTATTTGTCTTCCAGGACAGTTACGCCGTCCCAATCTGGAGCCGGAGGGCTTTGGAGAAATTTTTGGCAGCGCTCTGCCAGGACCCGGCTGGGGGCGTCATCGGGCACGGTTTTAAGGGCGGCTTCAAAACGGGCCAGGGCTCCGACATAATCCCTGTCCCAGTAGTGGTTAAGGCCTCTTTCAAAGTAATTGACGCACTGGGCCATTTTTTCGCTCAGGCTGCCCGCCGGGGCCAGGACCTCGTAAATGTTGATGCTCCCCTTGCGGCCTTTGACCCTGACCAGATCCAGTTTTCGGAAACAGACCTTATCACGGGCCATGTTAACAGTGGCCTCGCTGGCCAGGATAGTGGTCCGAAATATTTTGTTGACCGCCACCAGCCGGGAGGCCAAATTAACAGTATCACCCATGACGGTGTAGTTTATTCGCCGCTTGGCCCCAATGTTTCCAGCGATCACCTGCCCGGTATTGATGCCCATGACCGCAAACAGGGTCGGCCGACCGGTGGCGGCTAATTCCCGGTTAAGCTGCTCCATGAGAGTTTTTTGCATCAGGGCTGACATGCAGGCCGAAACGGCGTGGGCTGGCTGGGTGGAAGGGGCTCCCCAAACAGCCATGATTCCATCGCCAACAAATTTGTCGACAAAGCCGTCGAAGCGCTCAATGGCTGTGTTCATGGTATCGTAATAACGGTTGAGTAAAGCAACCATATCCTCGGTACTGATGGATTCGGCCAGAGCGGTAAAGCCCACCAGGTCGGCGAAAAAAACGGTTACGACTCTTTTTTCTCCGCGCCGCTGCAGGATCTCCGGGTGCAATATGATTTGATCAGTTAAGGCCGGGTTAAGGTAAAGATTGAGGGCCTGGTTGCTGGTATTTTGGATCATCTTTGTTTCCCGGGCTCTTAAAAACATGAAGAAAAGAATGGCCAATATGAGCATTGTCAGGCCCGGGGTGACCGGCAGAAATACATTTCGATGAAAAGCCATAAAGGCGATCACCGGGTAGAGACAAGTTACCAGAGCCGGCATCCACGGAAATAATGAGCTGCCTCTGGGGACGCTTAAAAGCACCGGGGTCAGGGCCAAGAAACTTAGGCTGAAAAAAAGCAGCCACAAGGTCAGCCACCCGGTGTGTTCAAGTTGACTGCCATTCAAAAGAGTGTTGATGGCATGGGCTTGGATCAGTACAGCCGGCATTAAACTCCACCCTCGGTCACGGTAAGTACCGTAAGACGATTTTGGGGTGGGATAAGCATCCAAGTTTAATGAGGCGGTTTCGCCGATTATGGCGATGGTGTCTTCAAAAATTTTACGGAAAAAATCGATCTGGCCTTGGAGCGCTTTTTCATGGATGTCAACGAAACTAACGCTGGGAATGTTACGGCCATAGTCGATGTAATACATATTGGAAGTCAGCCCAAGATCAGGCTCGACCGCTGAGGCTACTAAATAAGAAAACGATGTTGTCGGCTCTGAATTGTCACTGGGCTCAGCGGTTGGCCAGACTACGATCTGGCGGCGGACCTTGTCATCACGGTCGTGGATAAGATCCAAAAATCCCAGTCTTTCGCGGCCCATAATCTGCAGAAACTTGGCCAGAGGTAAAAGCGGCTGCTCGCCTAAGTGTCGGAAGCCGTAAATAATGGGGACATTATTTTTCTGGGCGTTTTCAATGGTCTTAAACCATCTGGCATCCTCTTGCAGCGGGTAGGAGCGGGTTTCAGCCGTCGGCAAGGTCCGGTGGAGGGCCACGGCTTTGACTCCGCCTTGGATCAAGGCGTTGACTATTTCCGACCAGACGGCCGGTGAAAAAATATCAGGCCTTGAGTGACCGGGGTCTTCGTAGCTTCTGTCGTCAATGGCGATAATAATGATTTTGGGCGTTTGAGCATAGTTGTCGATTGTTATGGGTCGATTTCCAACTAATAGATCGTAGATGGTGTCCTCAAATGGGAGGTTAGTAGAAGGAATCGACAATAAAATCCCGATCAAACTTAAGAACAAGCTGGCAATAATGACCGTCCTGAATCTGGACCAGGAGGCTCGACTCAGTAAACCAGCTAGGAATTCCGGCATTAGCTAATCCTCAGCACTGGCAATAAAAAAGAGCAGATGGGATAAAAAAGTTGACCTTGAGGGCATAAATATACTTTTTCTAAGTTTTCAGTTGACCAAATATATGACTGCGGTGCTGCCGATTTAGAGCTGTCTGAAGAGGCTGTCCACCCGATCGTGGATATTGAGATTAAAAGCCAGACTCCAAAGTCAGTCCGAAATGCGGCGACGAGATGTAGCACCGTCCAGAGGATAATCAAGACTATGAACAATACGAGTTCGTCCCCAACCTAGTGGAACACATGAATTACGTGCCGAAAGCTTTTTTTTTGTACTAAATTGCCTGAAATACCATTATCTCAAGGTCTTTGAGTTAAAGAATTGTTTATTAGGTTTAACCATCATCTATTTATTTAGCTACCTAAAGCCATAGTCTACCTCAGTATCACTGATCGACCGGTAAAAAGTCAAATTTTGTGATTTTGTCATTTTTAACATTCTGAAATTACTAATAAAAAATTTTAGAATTCAAGATTTTGAGGGTTTTTACCTGTTAATCATCACTGAGCTTCAGTCTTTCTCAATCATTTTAGGACTTAAAGTTTCCCATTGTGTTCTTCAGTCCATCCCAGGGGTTCAGCGGACATGGCTGGAGAGTGGAGCACCGACGGTTAAGGCTTCAGGCAGTGCTGCAAGGATTTTGGAGAGAATCATTTTGTTTGGTGGATGCTTGGAAAATGTCTTTTTTTAGGTGCTCTGAATGTTAAGGGCCTGTTAAAAAATAACATTCTAAATATTGAAGGTAGAAACCTTCAAGGATACAAGGTGTAGTTCCATTCTCCATGAAACCTCTCCTGCTTAATTTTAATGCTAGCTAACTCTTTGTCTTCTACTTTAATCCCTATTGGATATTTTGAAGTATCCAAATTACATTCAACCTGAAGACCGGTTGTTGTTTTGGTAGCAGCAATCAAATTGATAATTACTTCAATACTTGTTAACGGTCTACCTCTCCAATTCATAGTGATTTGCGAAAATAACCGATGTTCAATTTTGTTCCATTTACTAGTTCCAGCTGGAAAGTGACAAACTGAAATTATTAAGCCAGTTTCATGGGCAAATTTAGAAAGTTCATACTTCCATAATCTACGACGATATCCATTACTACCGCCACAATCAGCTGTTATAAGTAAT
>JAISWF010000199.1 GCA_031271165.1 Deltaproteobacteria bacterium | reverse complement strand
TTGATGCTCCTGTAAAAACCCCTTTTTTGGCAAAATCCCGTTTTTAATATATTGGATTTATTGATAAAAATTTTATCAATTTCATGGTTTGAGGGTTTTTACCAATGGATCATCTTTGGCTGGCCTACTTTTAACTGGTAAAAAGAGGCCATTTTGGCTTAGTTTTGGTTGGTTATTATTTTTCCCAGCTTTGGCTGGCCTACTTTTAGCTGGTAAAAAGAGGCCATTTTGGCTTAGTTTTAGTTGGTTATTATTTTTCCCCAGCTTTGGTTGGCCTACTTTTAGCTGGTAAAAAGAAGCCATTTTGGCTTAGTTTTAAGTGGTAACGGCCAATAGTTCAACCATAGTCCCCGAGATTTTGGTCATGGCAAAAAATGGAGCGAATTTAGGCTTTAGGCTTAAAAAATTATAGTTTCAAAATTATAGAGTTCAATACTTCTTTATTTACTAAATTTCAATATATTTTTATTTTTTTACAGCATGTCAAATAATAGAACGATGACTTATCTCAAATCTATAACCTTACAAAATTTTAAATCGATCTTTGATTTGAGTCACTTCGACCTAAATCCAGGGATAAATATTTTAATAGGTAAAAATGGGGCTGGCAAAAGTAATTTTATAGATTTTTTTAAAGTAATCCAAAAATATTCTTGGAATACTTTAAATGAGTACGTAATTAAAATGGGGGGTGCGACAACATTTCTTTTTCAAGGAGGAGAGCGTAGCAGCGACATAAACGTCAAACTAGAACTCAACAACAGCATAAAAAATCAAACATTTAAAATCAAATTAATATCAATATTCAATAATATATTTATGCAATTTCCTGAATATATACTTTCTAAAACACAACAAGGTCAAATAACACCACAAGACAGTGAGCACCGTCCGTCTATTGAGCATAATACCCAAGATGAATCATTTATTAATGATACAATTAGAAGCTGGCGGATTTATCATTTCCGTAACACGTCGACTTTTTCTCCTTTACGCCATGAGGCCTCTGTCTACAATAATAAAGAGTTTTTACCTGATGGCTCTAATCTTTCAGCCTATTTGTTAACAATAAAAAACAATCATAACGATATTTATCAAAGAATAAGACAGCTAATTTCTTATTATGATGCCAGAATTTGATGATTTTTTTCTTGAACCAGTAGAAAACAAAAGCTTAAATGACAAAATTATTAGACTACGCTGGTCCCAAAAGGGCTCCAGTTATCTTTTTCAGCCTTGGCAAATGTCAGATGGTACCTTGCGATTTTTAGCCCTGGCCCTAGTTTTTTTGCAGCCCATCCCTCCATCAATCATCGTTATTGATGGGCCTGAACTGGGATTGAATCCAGAATCGTTAAACACCTTAGTCGGCTTAATTCATGAAGCCGCTTTTAAGACCCAGGTGATTTTGGCTACTCAGTCACCGGACCTCCTGAGGTCAATGGAACCAGAAAACGTAATCATCGTCGACATGTACAATGAAGAATCAAAATTTAAACGTTTAAATAGAAAAAACTTATCTTGTTGGCTTAAAGACTATACTCTAGCAGATTTATGGTGGAAAAAAATTATTTAAGCTGATGTAATTTATGTATTTACAAAAATTATTTCAATTACTTAATCAAGACATGCGAATAGCTTCTTTTTGCTCCGAATTATTTCTCCAAATATCTCCCTCTAAGTCTAACCATGGCCAAGCGTCGTGTCGCCAAGTGTCGCCGCTGACATCTAACAAGTCAATATCACATCAATTTTCTATCAATACTCTTGGTCTAACACCCGACCTTCCAAGTCAATACTCCCTCCGACAGTGTCTAACACCAGTCCTGCCAAGCCGAACCTAACCAAGGCCTATTATCCCAACCGCCACTCAGCCTCCCGATGACTCGGTCTGCCCGACCAACGACGCCAAGCCAGCCTCAGGTATTTCGGTACCTGACAATCCGGTCGGCTCCAAAGCCGCCTCCTGCGCCTTCCGGCGGGCCTCAGCATTCCGGTAAAACAGCATGTAACACACCGGCACCAAAAAGAGAGTGATAAAAGTCGAGGTGGTCAGGCCTCCAATCACGGCCCGGCCCAAAGGCGCCTCGGCCTCCCCTCCTTCACCAAAGCCCAGCGACATGGGGACCAGACCCAAAACCGTGGTCAGGGTGGTCATCAGAATCGGCCGCAGACGGCGGCGGCCGGTTTCAACCAAAGCCGGCACTAAATCCATTTGGTTGCGATTTCTCAAAAGGTTGGCGTGATCTACCAAGATGATGGCGTTATTGACCACGATGCCGGCTAACATGATGACTCCAATGAAAGAGTTAATGTTAAAGGACGTCCCGGTCAAAAAGTGGGCCCAAATGACGCCGATGGCGGCAAAAGGGACCGAAAACATGACCACAAGCGGTCCTTTGAGCTGTTCAAATTGACAGGCCATGACCATGTAAACCAAAAAGACGGCCAGCGACAGCACTGTAAAAAGACCCCGGAAGGTTTTGGCCTGCTCTTCAGCCTCCCCGACAAAGGAGTAACTAAAGTCGCTACCCATGGGCATCTTTTTAAGTTCCCGGTCGACGTCGGCCACGACATCACCCAGCGAGCGGTCGGTCAGATCGCCGTTTAAAGTTACCACCCGGGCCTGGTTTTTACGGGTGATTTTCAGCGGACCAGAGCCAGGGACAGCCTTGGCCACATTGGAGAGGATTACCTTTTCCCCGAGGGCATTGGTGACCGGGAGCATCATCAATTCTTCAATGGAAATTCTTTCGGATTCTTTCAGTTTTACGGTAATAGCGTATTCTTTGCCGTTTTCCCGGTAATACCCGGCCGTGGTTCCGCCAACGGCGGTTTTAATAAGCTTGGATATGGAAACTATGCTGACCATGGCATCAGCCGCCCGATCGCGGTCGATGACGATAAGTTCCTCTAAAGTCGCATCTTCGTTGGACAGGTAAATGTCGGAAACTCCCGGCACTCCTTCGATAACCTTCTTCATAAGCTTGCTAATTCGGTCAGATTCGGTCAGGTTATTGCCCCTTAGCTCCACCTGAAGGCGGTCGCCGCCTCCGCCGCCGGCCAAAAAGGACTGTTCAGCCCTGAGCCTGACCGTGGCTCCGGCAAAGACCAATTTCGGGCGCAAATCGTCAAGGATGTCAAAAACCGAACGCTCCCGCTCGTCAATGGGCACGAGTTTAACCATGAGCTCCCCAGTGTGGCTCCCCCGCTCTCCCCGGCCGCCGGAGCCTCCGATATCGGTGGCCGTAGCCAACCTCTCGGGGACATCACGGTTGATAATCTCCTCAATAAGCCTTAAAGTTTCCGAGGTCTTTTCCACCCTGGTTCCAGGCTCTAAAGTCAGTCTGACGCTAAAGCGGCTTTCGTCGGTCCGGGGCATAAATTCAGTCCCGATTTTGGGAATGAGCAGGATCGATGAGGCCAAAAGAACTATTGAGATGACGACCACGGCCGCCGGGTGGGCCAGGGCCCAGGCCAGCCAGCGGGAATAACCCCGGTCAACGGCTTTAAAATACTTTAGACCGAAATAGGGCTGGCCGAATTTGCGGGGCCTTAGCTCACCGCCAGCCCCGCTGGCTGGCTCGGCATTTTTTTTCGGGGGCGGATCGGTTAAAAGCTGCCCGGCCATCATCGGGACCAGGGTCAGAGAGACCAACAGCGATGAGGTCAGGGCAAAAGCAATGGTCAGAGAAAAGGGCCTAAACATCGCCCCGGCCAACCCATCCAAAAAAATCATGGGCAAAAAGACCGATAGAGTAGTCAGAGTACTGGCAATAATCGCCCCGCTAACCTCATCGGTCCCCGAGGTCGCCGCCTCTTTGGCCGTAGCGCCTCCGGATCTTAGGCGAAAGATGTTGTCCAAAACAACAATGGCGTTATCCACCAGCATGCCCACGCCTAAGGCCAGGGCTCCCATGGTGACCACGTTTAAGGTTAGACCAAAAAAATACATGACCATAAAAGTGGCGATAATGGAAATTGGGATCGACAGACCCAAAATAACGGTGCTACGCACATGCTGAAGAAAAATCAAGATGACAATGATGGCCAAAAGCCCACCGGTAATCATCGACTCCGAGACAGTTTTAAGGGAACTAATAATGTAAGAGGCGCTATCAAAGAGAGGAAAAACCCGGACGTTGGATAAAGTTGAGTTGATCTCCTCAATGGCCCGGTTAGCGCTCTTGGAGGCGTCCACAGTGTTGGCGCCGGACTGCTTGAAAACCCCCATGAACTGGCCTTCAAGACTGTTGACCCGAGTAATCCGGGTGACTTTAGCCCAGCCGTCTCTAATGGTGGCTATATCTCCAAGCCTGATTGGAGCCCCGGTTTGGCTGCGGCCCACCATGACCGAAGCCAGTTCTCCGATATCGCTAAATTCACCTTTGGTGCGCACGGCCACCTGAAGCCGCCCTCGATCAACTTCCCCGCCAGCCTCGGTTAAGTTTTCACTTTGAATCTGGGTGACCAGTCCGTAAAGATCGAGACCCAAGGCTTTGACCTTGGCCTGGTCAACCTCCACCAGGATCTCCCGCTCCAGCCCCCCAAAAGCCGAAGCTGAGGCCACCCCCTCGCTTCTCTCCAGCCGATAGCTCACCTCATCGTCGATGAACATCTTCAAATCCACTGGATGAAAATTGGAGGCCACCCCCAAAAACATGATGGGCCGCGAGGAGACGTCAAACTTCTGGATAACTGGTCGATCGATATCGTCGGGCAATCGGTTGATAACCCGGTCGATGCGGTCACGAATATCATTGGTGGCCTCATCGAGGTTGGTGCCCCAGGTAAACTCAATAAAAATGCTGCTGGAGCCTTCCATGGAGGTGGAACTGAGATTTTCCACCCCCGGAACGGCCACCAGGACCCTTTCCAAGGGCTTGGTGATCTGTTCTTCAACTTCCGACGGGGCTGCGTTTTCGTAGGTGGTCCGAACGGTGATGATCGGCAAAGTCAGTTCCGGCATCAAATCCAGCGGAAGGCGCCCTAAAGAAAAGCCCCCCAGCACTACGACAATCAACACGGCCATCGACGTAAAAATAGGCCGTTTGACCGAGGCTCCAGCTACGCTCATGATTGGCCTCCGCCTGCTTGGCCGGAGTCTTTGGACTCCAGGCTGGAACGGCTGCCTTCTCCGCTCCCGCTGGGGGCAGCTTTGGGGTCAAAATATTCGCTTTCACCGGCTTGCCGGTAGCCTTGGCCGTTTTGCAGTAAATGCTGACCTAAAACCACCACCGAACCATCGACTTTTTCCAAGCCCACCAGTTCCACCTGGCCGTCCTCAACCAACCCTAAAGTGACCGGCACCTCAGTTACCGTCTGACTTTTGGAATCGGCCACAAAAACCACGTATCCGTCATGACGGCGAAAAGGAACGTCCTCGCCCACACTCCAGACCCCGGAATGCTCGTTAAAAACAAAGACTACATCAGCGTACATACCTGGTTTGAGCTTGAGATCAGGGTTAGCCACCTCCAGTTCCAGCCTGGCTTGCCTGGAGTCACTTGAGAGAACTGGAGCCACTCTCAAAACCTTGGCCGTAAAAGTCTGACCCGGGAAAGCCTCGGTGGAAAGGGAAGCCTCCATCCCGGGATAAAATTTAGGGTAATCCTTTTCAATAACGTTTACTTCAACCAAAAGCGGATCGATGGAAACCAGTTCAAACAATGGAGTATTAGCTGTCACCAGCTGTCCCTCAGCCACCAAACGGGAGCCGACGTACCGGTAGTCGCCATCTGGAGAAACGTCTTTAGCGCCTTGCGGCCAGTTAGCGGTCACCCTGGTATAGGACAGCCTGAGTTCGGCATCGTCGAGCTGATTGGAGGCCGACTGAAGCTGGCTTTCAGCCACCTCCAGTCTGGCCTGGGCCTGCAGATGTTTATTTTGGGCCGTCTCAAAGTCCGACTGGGTGACGATGCTCTTTTGGGTCAAACTCGACTGGCGGCGCATGTCGCTTTCGGCCAGCTCCAAGTTAGCCCTAGCCTCGGTCAGCTGGGCCTGGGCCAGCCTGACGTTCATGGCGGCGCGATCTCGAGCCAGGACGTATTCGTTGTCATCCAAGACAGCGACAATTTGCCCGTTTTCCAAACGGTCGCCAATATCGACCAACAAAGACTTGATTTCGCCAGCGGCCTTAGTCGACAAAAAGAACCGGTTAGGGGCGGACATTGACCCATAATAGCGGCTCAGCTCCCTCATGGTCCCATAGGTGGCTGACCCTAATTCCACATAGACCGGTTCATTGGACGGGGGCTTGACAAAAGGCGCCGCCTGACCGTTGACCAGACGAAAGACAGTCAAACCGGCCAAAATGACGGCTATGACGGTGAGTTTCCGGTGACGGGCCCAAAACCCCAAAAATTTGGCCAACCCTTGTTCGGATTTCTGATTATCTGTCAAAACAGCCCCCCTTCCCTCCGGCCGGGACGGTTCCGTCGGGATGTTCGTTGGGAATAATAAAGAGACGCAGTCCCCCGGCCAAGATAATAGCAAATATTATACCAAAGGCCAATACAAGCGTTTTAGCCGGCTGGAACTAAAATCAGCCCAATTATAATGCTTGGGCAGGTTAAAAAGTACCCTCGGACCAGGGTAAAAAATCCCTTCTCCCAATTCTTTTCCAGTATCCCTGAATATTAGCTGGAGGCTGCCGCCAGATTCTGCTCCAGAATCTTTCTTGCGGTGATTATTCTTTTGGGAATTCTGAACAATATTAGTATAATTACCTTTGGTGAGCCGAAAAAATTATTTTGCTCGCTAGACTGCTACGGACCCATGGACAGGATTTGGCCAGGCAGCGGAAACATTTGTCAAATTGGGTACACTGGCCAGATGGGCTGTTAATGGCAGTAAGCTGGTGCTGGTGGTCAGGTAAAAACGCCCAGCGCAGCCCCAAAAGCCCTTTAATAGCCTAAAAAGAGGTTGTTCGGGGTCTAAATAGGGCGAGCTTTTTTGTTCGCCGCCCAATAGCTCAGTGAGTTTCTGGCCAGCATCTATCCCCGGCCCCGACCAGCGGAGCCAGGACATTGAGCAGGGAGATGGGGCAGCAGGACATTGGTTTGGGGCTGGCTTGGGCCTTGATGTGAGTCCTGGTTTTGGGCTGACAGGTTTGGGGCGACCCAACTTTACTGTTTACTTTGCAGTTTCCTGCAGTTTACTAAAAGGTCCATCGAAAATTGTGATATATTGAAGAAAAATATTAACTCCTCAGAGTTTTCCAATTTATTTCTATATTTTTTTGGATAGTTTTGAAAATTTACATGTTTGATAATTTACATCTAAAAATTAAGTCTTGAAAATCAATCATCAAATATTACATATAAAGGTTAAAAATGAGCTCTCTTCAGTTTGTCAACTATAAAATTGTTGACATGAATTTAAGCAGTAAAAAAAGAATAGATTTAATGTTTCTTACAACTAGTCAAGGCTCAAGATGGAGTTATGACATTATTTTTGATAATATAAAGTACATAATACACAATGACACATATTTAGTCCCCCTTGGCATGACAATATCACTAGACAAAGTAGACGTCAATAACAAATCAGAATCTAATATTGCTCCATATTTAACAGCCAAAGCTGTTATTTTTGGCATATTTAAATTTATAGATATAGATTCTGATGACTCCTATAATACAAAGAAATTACTTATCCAGCATGCGACTGAAATTCTTTTTCCGTATCTTAGAGCAACGTTAAGCTCAATGCTTGTGACAGCTGGTCATGCTGGCGTTGTTTTGCCAATTATTAATATCGCTAAAATGGCTCAAAATAAAAACATCAAAATTGTTAATTTTGAGTATAAAAAATTAGACATAAGTAAATATCAATAAACATATCTGCGTACGCGTTCACCGGGTTGTTATAAATGATAAAACAGAAGGGACAAATTTAAAGAAACATATCTTGAAGGCCGATGCCTGTGAAGCCTGAGCAAAAGTCATTCGACTGTCATTCGACA
>JAISWF010000193.1 GCA_031271165.1 Deltaproteobacteria bacterium | reverse complement strand
TGCCAACGTCACGGCATTGATCCCATGGAGGCACTTCAGAAGCTGTTTCATGGAGAGCTACCGAACTTCATGGACCTCGACGGGATAGAGCTCGTCCTGCCTGAAAAGGAATTGGTTGGGTCTCAAACGAGCTACGATGAGCTGGAGGAGGACTACGTGGCGGCCTAAGCGTGTTTTATGTCAGTCTAAAGGGTATTCCCTCCTATAGGCACTCCAGCCCCCGCTGAGTGCCTTTTTGTTTCTGATGCGAGTTCGCGCCTGAATCACACGGGAGACGCCTTGAATTGGTAAGTGGCCGTGTGAAAAAAGCCGCCTTTCGTTGCCTTGGACAGGGGGGCTGAATAGTTACATAACATTTTTCATCAGCCGAGGTGAAAGATAAGTTTTCATGAAGAGTTGGCCTGATTGTTGGTGGCCAAAGCGAGAAGCAACACAACTGGGGAGATAGATAGGTTTTTTCTCGACAGGGCCTTAACCGCGCTTCATCCCCGCCAATCTGTCGGCCAGTCGATCCGTCCGCAGGTGGGTATAACGGGCCAGCATTTGCAAACTTTTATGCCCGGTGATGGACCGTATCTCCATGATATCCAGGTCGGTATTTTCAAACAGTCGACTGGTGGCTTCGTGGCGCAAGTCATGGAAGTGGAGCCCCTCGATACCGGCGAATTTGCAGGCGCGGGCCATGGCCTTGGTGACGGCATCGGGGTGGAAGGGGAACAGACGGCCGCCCTGCGCCGGCAGGCCAGTGGATTGCTCCGCCTGGAGAGCCCGCAGAATTTCAATGGCGCGGGGCGACAGGGGGATGCTGCGGGCCTCGCTGTTTTTGGCGTTGGCGGCCCCCAGGCTGACGACGCGGCGACCCAAGTCAATTTGACGCCAAGTGAGGGTGACCAGTTCCTCGCGGCGCATGGCCGTCTCCAGAGCCAGCTTGATGAGGGTCTGGAGCTCAGGAGTGGCTACGGCCAAAAGGCGCTCTTCCTCACCGGGCTCCAGGCGGCGTTCCCGGCCTGGGGCCAATTTGGGCTTGGCCACCCGCCCCACTGGGTTGACCAGACTCTCCATTCCCCAGTTTCCGATAGCCACATTGAACAGGCGGGATAGAAGGGCCATATCCAGTCGGATGGTATTGGCCGAAACCTCTTCACTTTCCCGTTCCCTGATGAAATCAGCGATATCTTTGCTTCGGATGGCCGCCAGGCATTTTGGAGCCAGAGCCCGCCTTTGGAGCGCCCTGGCCATCCGCTCGCTTTTGTCGGCATGAGCCAGTTTGGGGATGTATTCGACTATATAACGCTCCAGGGCCTCAGAAAGAGTGGTGCTTTCGGCCTCGCTCCGCGAGACGAATACCCCGCGATCCATTTCGGCTTCGATTTCCCGCGCCCACTTCTCGGCCTCGAATTTGGTCTCGAAAGTCTTGCAGGTGACGGGCATCCCCTTGCGGCGAATACGCGCCTCCCATTGCAGCTTGCCCCGTTTTCTGATGCTGGCCATGACGCCCTCCTTCTGAAGCCATTGGAGCATATTTGGAGCAATAAGTCAAAAAACGCATCAAGGGGTTATGGATTTAATCCATAACCCCTTGATTTAACTGGAGCCGGCGATGGGATTTGAACCCGCGGCCTGCTGATTACGAATCAGCTGCTCTGCCGAGTGAGCTACGCTGGCAAATGCCTGTTTTAAAGAACTGTTTCGTCACTTTTGCTGTGATATTTATAAGTCTTATCGCAGAAAACCGGTAGACTTTAGTCTAGCGGATGAATGCGTTCCGGTCCTGATTAACCTTGATGCCGAATATACTCTTGTATTGTCGATAAACTCACTTGCCCTATCGAAGATACAAAATAACCGTCTGACCAAAATGTCCGTTCTTTCCAAAAATGTTGCTGTAAAATAGGTTTGTATAAGGGAATATGAGCCAAGGCCAGTACTGTCGGCTTCAGGCGGTCACACCAAACCTTTTAAATGCGGGGCGGGGAGATTTATGGCCTTCTTTAAAGACAAGTTAGGTTCGTTTGGAGCAGGACTCAAAAAATCGGCTTCAACCGCTAAAGACAAAGCGCTTGATACCGCCAGCTCAGTCGCTAACAATTCTTCGCTTCAGGGACTAAAAGAAAAGGCTACAGCCGCTGTAACCTCAACAGTTGACTATGGAAAAGACAAAATTATAGAGACAAAAGACATTATTCAATCTAAAATTGAAAATTTGGACAAAGAAAAGTTGACGGAATTTAATTTTTATTCAACCAAATTTAAAGAATATACTTCTTTAGGTGCGTCCAAAGTAACTTCGGCCTTTAAATCTACTTTTGAAGTCGACAAGACAACAAGTGAAATAATTGAGGATCTCCGGAAGAGACTACCGATTCCGGCTTCCGGTATTGGAGATATTTTTGAGCAGTGTAAAAAGGAAGCTTTTCAGCGAGCTATTTCCGCCTTTTTTCTGGCCCCGATTGTTTCAGGTTTAGACGAAAGATCGGCGGCCAAGTACTCAAATTTATCCGAAAGTTATCAGGAATTTAGAAGCGGTAATAGACTTAACGATGACCCGAACTTCGCTAAACTTTCCGATGAGCGCTATGAAGCTAGAAAACAATTTCAAACCCTTGAAGACGGATACAATAGCCAAAACCAGCTGGACCCTTATTCGGCAGATATTGAGCATATTGTTCCCAAAAAACAGTTTTATGATAATTTTTTACTTCGTATTGCCACTACGGACGACCAGATTATCGAAGAAATGAACAGTGAGGAAAATCTGATTTTTGCCGACTCTTCTCTGAATCGCTCAAAGCAATCTACCGATCTATTGGAATATCTTGATAAAAATGGTACACCAGACCCTTTGGACGACGATATCATCCACATCGAAATAAACGGCGATGATGTAACTGTCAACAGAGCCGAAGCCGAGGAAAAATACGAAAGAGTTCAGTCAAAAATACTGGGCATGAAAATTGAAGCCATGAAAGAGATCGGCTTGACAGTTGTCAATTCTGCGACAAAATTAGCCGTTCAACAGGTAGTAGGCTTGCTTGTGGTTGAGACTATCGATATTTTTGTAGATGAAATTAAAGATATGACTGTAAATGGCAATTTTTTTACGGCGGATACCTTCGCTCAAAGCGCCATTGACCGGAAAAATAGACTTCAAACAAAGCTGGCGGAGCGTTTTGAGGAACGGCAAATCATGTCAAGAGCCAAAGAGCTTGGCATTGAAAGAGGTATCGCCGGAGCGTTGAGTATCATTCCGCAGATATTAATTTCTCTGATTGTTAAAACGCCGGCCTTCATGCTGTCAATCATAAGAGAGAGCACGTTATCCGCCGTACGATGTCTGCGTATTCTTTTCGATCCGACTATTGATAAATTCGCAGCCATCAAGGTAGTTATGGCAGGGACAGCTACGGCCGTGTTGAGCGTTTATGTAGCTCGTATCATTTCAAATGCGATTATTCCTGTCCCTATCCTGAATTTCTGCAATAGTCAGGTTACGGAGGTTCTTACCGGTGTCTTTGTTACCGCATTATCGCTTTCAACAATTTATTGTCTCGAAAAAAATAAAACCAAGTTACTTTTTGCCATTAGAAAAAATTAAATTTCTATTTAGACTGGGAAAAGTTACTTAAAGCAGGATCAAACCAGTTGTCAGGATATTCGCCCCGCTCATTATGGCGTAATGAGCGGGGCGTTTTTTTCGTCCAATTCATGGAGTTCCAGGTAAAGCCAGGGCTCGGAATCCAAACAAGGGCATCAGCCGTAAAACAAGGATTTTAGTGGGAAAACCGAGGGAGGTCAGAGGGGACTTTTTTTCCAGCGTTATCGTGACCGGGCCGTCATTAACCAGGGTTACTTGCATGTGAGTCCCAAAACGACCGTAGGCCACGGGGAGATGATTTTCGCCTATTCTTTCGATACATCTTCCTTTCATCCATATTTTTGCATATTTTTGGTAACATCCTGGCGCAAGGTAACTTCTGAGCTTCACAGCTCCCTTGGTCGGCTCAACAACGGCGAATCCAGCCGTTGTTGAGCCGGGATCTATTCCCATGGTCAGGTCTTGAACATAATCCGTGGTCGCATAAAGAAGCTGAATCGTGAACGGCCCTTTCTTCACGACCCTGGCTCGGCCTGATTTCAATAAAATTCTGGCCTTGGCCGGTTTGTAGGCATTAAAGGCTGACCTTTTAAATGTAAAACCTCGATTTCTCGGTATTGCCTACGACTCTTTTACCAAACCGCAGTCTGGACTTCCTCTCGACAATGTTGGAAAAGCTTTTTACATCATAAGCACGTTCCCACCGCTTGAGAACTTTTAACTCATAACGACAGAGCCAGGATCTGAGGCGACAACCCTGGGTATCATGATTAATCCAACGTCGACACGTTTCCGTGCCTTAGTCTTGTGAACCATCCGACCTCTTTTCAGAAGCTGGTTCCCTTTAGGGGAGCGGTAGTTCACCCGGTCTTCATTTCGCTTGGTAAGTCTACAGTTACCCGGCCCTCAATTAAAACTGAAGCTGGCCAAGGCGCTTCTGGCCAGCTTCGGCTATCGCAAAAAAAAACAAGCCCAATCAGAATCACTACCCATCATAATTCTAGATATAAAGACTAAAGATTATATTTTTAACCTTTTTATCTAATAATACGACATATTAAATAGCTTAAGCACTATAATTAAGACTAAAAATAATAGAAAGTGAAACTGATTGTTGCTTCAGCCTTATTAATAGACCAATAATTCCTTAAGCCTAGGCTGGATATGTGGGCTATATCTGGAAATATAATCCTTCAATTTTGCCTGTAATTCTGAGACATCATCTTCAGAAAAAACTAGGCCAAAGTCCTTGATGACCTTATCTACCTCAGGAGAGGCAATTAGTTCCTCAAAAGACTGGTATAGATAAACGCCTGAACCATCTCTTTTTTCTGAAGCAATATTTAGGGCTTCAATGAGCTTTTTAAACTGGCTAAACTGTAGCTTGACTCTTTCAGTCATACAGGCTTTTTCATTAGCTCTTAAACTCCTCCTACTTTTACATTGTATTCTGCCTGGAAGTTTTTCGGCCATACATTTGGCTTCGATCTGAACAATTCTGGACCTTGTTACTGAAAACTGAGAAGCCAGGCTATCTAAATTGGCCATTTGCGGAATAACCTGTAAAAAAGGGATACCCTCGGCTTTGTCTTTGAGTCGGTCATGGACCAAGATCAAGTTGGTCTGGTCAGTTACCAACTGGTATTTTAGGGCC
>JAISWF010000017.1 GCA_031271165.1 Deltaproteobacteria bacterium | reverse complement strand
CCTTAACTCGAAAAGAGTCATAGCATACGTGTCTCAAAAAACAAAGAAAACGGCGAATAATTAGGCGTAATTATAGCAAAATTCCATTCAGGAGGAATGGCGGGGAGAATTTTCATCATTCCAACTTGTCTTATTGAGTTCTACTCTCAATAAGGGCCAAAATTTTTATTTTTGGGCCCGACCAGAACGTCGGGGTTCTAACTTGAGATTTTTTTGAAAACAGGGTTTTTACACGAGCATCATTATTAGGCACCTACCAAGCGAAATAGCAAATCAAGTGGTCTGTGTGCATGTTTTAAAATTAGGTAATTGAAGTCCCAGCTTGACACCAACATAATAATGGCATTTTTGGGTTTTGCTTTGGTCTAAGGAGAGTTGCTATGTCGGCAGATAATTTGTGGGAACCAGTAGAAACGGCTTCGTCTGCGTCAGTTGTGCTAACCAAAAGCGGTGACAATAAAAGCGGTTGGCTTATTTCCACCTCAGGCAATGCTAATGAGTTAAAAAAAGCCACTGCCCAAAAAACTTTCCTCGGAATAGATTTCGGGACATCCACTAGCGTTATTAGCTTGATTTTGTTGAGTAATTCAGGTGGTAAAACATGCCAAACTTTGGAAATTGAACAGCCAACTGAATATGGTGGCACTATTGCTGACCATTTGGTAAACACCGTTCTGGCGTGGAAAAATGGTCGTTTGCTGTTTGGGAAAGATGCATACCGGCTAAGGCAAGACCTTTTCGAGGGACGGAATATTTTTTCGTCATTTAAGATGAGGTTGGGGGTTGACATCGGGCCAACTTACCCCGAAACAGCCCTTAAAAAAAACCAAGACACCGGAGTCGTCATTGAAGACGCCAACGACGCCACCAGGGTATTTTTCAAGTGCCTGCTAACAGCCTTAACCGAAGTTGTAAAAGCGAAACGGCTGCCACAAGAACTCTGCTTTGCGGTATCGGTTCCTGCATCTTTTGAAGCCAATCAGCGTCGAGACCTTCTAGAAAATATGCTGGCTGCTGGATTACCGGTTTCAAGCAGTTGCCTCATTGATGAACCTAATGCGGCTTATTTGAGTTTTTTACATGAAATAAGTCAATCGGAAGACAGCGATCCTTTGAAAGAACAGCTTCGACGAAAACACACCAATGTTTTGGTTTACGATTTCGGAGCTGGAACCTGCGATGTCTCTATTTTAGATGTCCAAATCGCTGACAACTTAGTTAACTCTCGCAACAGGGCCATTTCCCGATTTACCGCTTTAGGTGGCGATGATTTTGATCGGGCCATAGCGCGTGACGTTCTGCTCCCTCAAATTTTAGCTCAAACTCCCGGATTTGAGCCGCAATTGAGGGACATTGAAGAACGCCTTTTACCTCGCCTTCAGCCAACTGCGGAAAGGCTGAAAGTGTCAGCCATCAAATGGCTCACCGATCGTAATATTAATACGTTAGAGCAAATGCGAGAGCACCAGTCCGAACCATTTGTCGATTTACCAGTGCCAAAATTTAATATTCGGGAGCATAAAGCAATAAGCCTTGATAAACCAACGATGTCTTTGAGCCAACTAGCCGAGGCCATGGCTCCATTTGTTGGAAAATATAACCCAGATTATTCCTCTGCCCACGTTTTTGCCCCAGTTGATGATGCCTTGAAAAAATCCGGCCTAAAGCCACAAGAACTTGATGCCGTACTTTTTATTGGAGGCAGTTCATATAACCCGATTGTTCGCAATGCAGTCATGAGTCATTTGCCGCAAACTGTTAGAGCTATTGTTCCTAAAAACCTTCAGACTCATGTCTCGCTTGGGGCAGCCTTGCATAGCTTGAGTTATCATGCTTTTGGGCATGATCTAATCAGACCCATCACTTCGGAACCGATTTTTGTTCTGACACGGGATGAGGGGCGTGAAATAATCGTTCCAGCTTCATCAGAAGTCCCGAGCCCGGTGGCAATGGAGACTCAGTGCAAAATGGCTGTTGAAGGCCAGAAAATGGTTGAGTTGCCAATCTGTGTTAGCCGCAATGACAAAATGCTCGGCATTCTAAGGGTTGAATCATCAAGCCCGGCTGGATTTAGGCTCAATGACAAAATAACCATTCGGGCCAGAATTACTCACGACAAACTGCTTGAAATCGAAGCTAAGATAGATGACAAACGTATTGGAGCTACCTTGATGAATCCTCTGGCCAACCGGGAACTCAGCTCGGCGGATCAGCGGATGTTGGAAGCTAAACAGAGATTTAATACGGCTTTGTTAAAATATGGAGGAAAAAATATACCCAAACGGGTTGTTTATGAATATGCCGAGGCGGCCATGGAGGCTGAGGTTTTCGAATTGGCCGCTGATATGTTTGCTGGTGTTGAAAGGCTCGACCCCTTAGAAAATTGTGCCATCAATTTGTGCTACTGTTACAGCCAAGCTGGCAAAACCGAGCGCGCTCGTGAATGGGCCAAGCGCGCTCATCAGCGATGCCCTTCCTCTTTGACCGCCTTCAACCTGTCGATCTGGGAAGAGGGAGCCAACAAAGAAAGTCTTTTGCGTCAGGCTTTGAGCTTCGACCCTGGATTTCCAGTTGCCCTGTGTACTTTGGGGCAGATACTGTTGAATCGTTCTAGCCCCGAAGGGTGCGCTATGCTGCAAGATTGCGTCCGGCGGCTCGAAGCCAGGCTAAATGACAATTCCCTCCGACCATATGATATAAGAACTTTAATCACAGCCGCTGAAGCCCTTGGCCAGCGGGCTCTTGTTAACCGAGCCAAAGATGAACTTGATAGGATTCTTCAGCTAAAACACAGTGGTGCTTCATCCATATATGATTACGACAATTTGGCTGCCTCGGTCGATCGGCCGCATATAGTAGAAAGGGCTTGATATGCGTTGGTGGGTTGATTTTAACGTTCTTAGCGAAAAACAAAAATGGGCTTTAAGTAACATCCGCAATCAGTTTCAGAGCTCACACTGGATTCAGGGGTTTGCCGGGACAGGTAAAAGCCTAGTATTGCTTCATCTGATGGAACAGATGAGCATTGCCAATCCCAACAGCACCGTGTGCTTTATCACCTACACGAACGCACTTACTGCCCTTGTCGCCTCAACACCTTTGGTGGAAAAGGCCAAGAATCGCTTCGTAATTCAGACTCATACCAAGTTTTTGGGCGACCGTAAGAAATTTGATTTTGTATTTCTTGACGAAGTCCAAGATATCGGTGTTGATGACTTAACCAAAATCAAAAATCTGTCCGGCAAACTCTATATTGCTGGCGACCCTGATCAGAAGATTTACGATAATGATCTCAAGGCTAACGACATTATTAATCTGCTTAATCCCCAAATTAGTGAGTTGAATGAAGTTTTCCGTTTAACCCCACGATTATGTAAAGTCGCCCAGTCGATTTTGCCAGAGGCCAGACTGGTCGCCGGTTTATATGCAAGAACAAACGCCAATGCTACCATTCATTTAATGCATGCTAACAGCGTTGATACTGAATGTGCCTGGGTATGGAAGGAAGCAATAGCTAGGGCTAGACCTGGCGACCCTAGCGTTATCCTTTTTCCACACCATGATAATATTTATGATTTCGCCTATTGTGTATCAAGGTTTCTGGCAAAATTGACACCACCCAGGCCAAGAATGCTGAGGAATAGGAGAGACTATACTTTATTTAATGCTCATTTTAAAAATCAAGATGTTCCGCTGGTTTATCTAGGCAGTGGTTTTGGGTCTTTAACTGATAGTGATTATAAGCCAATCGTATATTTTATGACTTATCACAGTGCAAAGGGACTTGATTTTAAAAGCGTTTTTATTCCATTTTTAAATGACGATGCAGTCATTGTTAGACCAGCAAATCTTTTAAAAAATCCTGGTCTGGACCGTCGCCTTCTTTTTGTGGCTGTCACAAGGAGCCGGGAAAATCTATTTATTTCTTACAGTGGAAGCAAATGCCACTATCTTTTATCTAATTTACCAAATGATGCGGTGGTAAAAGCTGAAATTGGGGGAACAAATTTAGTTTCCGGAAATGTTGATGACAATGACGAAGAGGAGTTCTTTTGATGGCCAAAAAAACTGTTTGTCTATTAGCTCTTACGCTTTCAGAATGGTTGAATTGGGTTGCCGCAGGTAGGCTTCGCTTAAACAATCGCATTGTTCAGATTGACAGCCAGAAGGAGCTGGAAGGTTTTGCCGCAGTCATGTATCACGCACCTGACAATAGTTTCTTTGATGATGGTGCTTATATTTTGGCTGAGTTAAAGCCAGACTGGAGTGTTTATCAGGAGGTATTAGAATCTTTTGGGGCGGCATCCGTGATGTGGTTAGGACTCGAAAGCGTTAAAGAGTTTATTCCAGTATCAGAACGCGGTGCCCTTTTACTAAAGGGTGACGCTCATCGGGCTCGCGTAGCTCTTGGCCAGCCTAAATATGAGAATGCTTGGAACGCTTGGCGCAATAATGAGACAAGAAGTCGGGCCGACCAGCGAGGAAAGCTATTTGTACGAACGCTGGGTCTAAAGGAACCGAAGCTTAATAGCATACCCAGCGATGTTTTGCCTTTTTTGTTGGGTGATAAGAAACTCCCTAACGCTGATAAAGCGGTTAAACTTGGCTCCACCAGAGCCTTGGCTTGGGCAAAGGCTTTCTCTGTATTCGGTATATTAGTTGGAGAGGAAGAAAAGGTAAAACAAGCCAAAGACTTTGGATTATCAGAAATTATTAAAAAATTACTTGCTGATTACAGTATGAATTGCCCAATTATATATAAGTCATCTTATTTGTGTGTCGCCGATAACCTTAGTTTGGTTATAAAAGAAAAGAAAGGTATTAATGTTTCTGTCAGTTTACTGGTGGTAGTTTTTCATTATTTGGGTATAATTTTTGCTGAAAAAGAAGTATCTCTAAAAGCCTTGCTCGAAGACTTGGAGGCGTTAGGGGAAAATAACGATTCTGCGTTAGCGTCCAATGCCGCCTATTTGATCGGTCGTAATATGTCAGATATTCAAGTTACGACATTATTTTATGATGTATTTTCAGATGTTTTTTTATTTTTAGATAGCAAAAGTTTATCAATTTATAACAATATTTCTAATTATTCTAAAAAAAATAGAAATAAGATGCCTGAACATGAACATTGCAACACTAAAGACAAATTTCAACAAGAACGATCTAATACTAAAAACAAATTAATACATGAACAATCTAACGCTGAAAACAAATTAATACATGAACAATCTGACACTGGACATAACAATCAACAAGAGCCGACTAACGCCGAAAATCAGTCTCAACAGGAACAATCTAACGCCGAAAACCAGTCTCATCAAGAACATTCTAACGCTGAAAACAAATCCCTACAGGAACAATCTAATATTGAAAATAAGTCTCAATATGAACAATATGATGCTGAAAACAAATTAATACATGAACAATCTGACACTGGACATAACAATCAACAAGAGCCGACTAACACCGAAAAAAACCATCAACATGAACAATCTGACGTTAAAGAAGAGTTTCCCCTTAAAACTCAAGCCCCGAATTCTTTTGGTTTAGCCAAAAGAGAGACAACCATGGGCAAGGATAAACCAGAAAAACGCTCCAAGAGTAAAACATAGGCCTTAAACAAGATAGTCTAGAAGGCCATCAAGGTCTTTCCCTGACCCCGATGACGATTTTCCTTTTAAGGGTCTATCGGAGCAACCTTGGGTCAGGCGATGGGGAACCGATGGTTTCGTAATAGTGATCGACCAGAAAAATGTCTATTTTTTCGTTTTGTCATTTTTAAAATCTTGAGATTACTGACAAAAAACATTAAGAATTTAGGTTTTTGAGGGTTTTTACCGGTCGATCAATAGTAGGGCAGGTTTTCGATTTCAGGTCGACCGTTATCTTATTTTAAGCGCTTATCAAAGAGAACGGCGAAAAGATACCGGCCGAGTTTTCCGAGGGTGTTGAGGCCCCGGTCTAATATGGCAGCGGCACCGGGGCTGGCCCATACTTGAAGGCCAGCCCAATAATCCCCTTTGACAGATTGGCCTTGGCAACTCGTTTTCAAAGGCGACATTGGTGTCTTTTTGACTTCAATTGTGTCCCCAGACGAGATGGGGTGGGGCCAACCTCCTCCAGGAACTCAGTCCAAATGGGGCGGCTAGGCTGGTTATTGGGGCCCTTGACAGTAGGCTTCCGGAATCCCAGCGTATGAGAACCTGCCTTTGCTTTGAGGGTCCAGCAAAAGGGCCGGGTCAAGACTACCCTGGCTCGGCACGGTCGCTTCCGGATCAAGGGAGGCAAAGACGTAGGGGAGATCAGCGGCGAGGGCCGTACCCAAGGGTTCGTGATCGCCAGTGACAAAGTGGAAACCGTCAAGACAGACGATCTTGAGGGGATTGTTGCGAAAGTTGTCGCTAGGGGGCGAGAAGGTTTGGCCTAAAGAGGCAGTGGGGTATAGTGATTTGGGTGAAATAAAGATCTCAGCTTTGGGGGGGCTCATCAGCCCCTGGGCGCCTTCCCACTGGTCGATGATCTGGTCGGCCAATAATTGAGGCGCTAGCCAGGTTGAGTCTAAGATCAGATCAAAGTTTTGGTAGTCACAATAATCGACACCGTACATACCCTTAAATCTGTCCCGCTCAAGTTTGGCTCTGAGTCTGAGGTTGGTGACAGCATCGGCCAGATCGGTGTAGGTTTCCTCGTGACCCCTTTGATCATGGAAAACCCGTTTGGCGGCGACATTAGGGTCAACGGTGGTAAAAATCTTCAGCGATTTTTGGACAAAGTGCCAAGCCAGCCGAGAATCAAAAATCAGGCGGTCATCGGGGCGCTGGGCAGCTATCCTTTTGACCTCGTTATCAATGCAAAGATCGTAGCTGCTGTCGTTACTCATCAATTGGTTCAGCGCTAAGGTGTCAATACCCATCTGTTTGGCCAGGTTCCGGTGAATCACGCCGGTAGAATACACTTCAAACCCGGCTTTTTTGGACAAAATGCTGCAGATGGTGCTTTTGCCGCTTCCCAGTTTTCCGGTGATGGTCACAAGCATTGGGGGTTCCTCAAAAGTTGTGAAAAATTCGGTTTTAGTACTTAAACCTGGGAATAAAGCTCTGGCAAACAGTCAGGCGGCCTTGGGAGGCCACTTGACAGGTATTGAATAAATTATACCATAAAACTCTGCATTTTTAGTCCCTCCGACCTAACAAAAAATTCCGACCTAAAGATGCCTAACTTAGATCTGTCAATATTTAATTTTATGCATTAAAATCAAATAATTATCAATAAATTACAAAATAAGTAGATATTTAGAGAGCCTTGCTTTTTGGGGTTCGGTCTCGGCCAGATTTAATTTGCCCCAGCCTTGGTCCGGTCACTGACCAAGAGTCGCTGAAAAGAAATTTGATTGTCCTCGGTTTAAATGGTGTACTTTAGGTCAGCTTGGGAAATACTCAGGCCGCCAATTTGAGGGCCACCTCCAATTGAGATGGCCTTTACCCTGGCCGCCCCAATGAGCGGTCCCATACTTTAGCCAAGGGCCTGGGTTAATTGGACGGCGGGGCCGCACCCATTAAGGAAGGTTGGCCTTGGTTACAATCTTGGTGACATCTTTTTTTGAGTTTGGTAGACTCTTTCGGACTCTATCGACTTGGCCAGGGCTGCCTTGGTTTACCTCAAAATTTATTTCCCAAAATTTGGAGTCTTTTGGGTCAAATTTTTTTTTTTTTTTGGATATTCCGTCTCGCCAGCCTCAGTCATGGCTAGTCGTCTGATTATTAAAACTTTTAAATTTTTCCTCCAAAAAATTATCTCCTGTGGCTAACCACGGTTTAGAAATTTAAGCCTCGGCCATGGTCGGTGCTTTTGTGATATAATCGAAATCGTTTTTTAAATGCTCAAAACAGGTTCTTAAAAACTTGTTTTGTGACCTTTGGGGGACTATAAAAGCCAAACTAAAGTTCTCTTTGGCCGAGCTTTGGGGGCGCTCTGGTTGGGATTGTTGAGGGGATTGTTGGGGCTATTGTATTGAGGCTTTTAGCCAAATGGGTTTAATATTTTCAGTTTTTCTCCATCCAAGCTGGCCTGGCTAATCATTATTTAATTATTTGAGCTGGTCATCTAATTAAGCAAGGCTCAGTTCGGTTACCTAAGGCTCAATCAGAATATCGCTGTAATCGGTTTTTTTCCGGGGGTAACCCTTCGGTCAGAGCCCTTTTGGGCGGGAGGCAGGGAAATTGATCCTAAAGACCAGGCTGTTTGACCGGGTTTATCAATTCCGGGATCTGTTTGAGGTGATGGCTAAGGCCAATGAGGACCGCTCCGGCGATCGCTTGGCTGGCCTGGCGGCTTCTTCGACTATTGAGAGGGTGGCGGCTAAACAAGTCCTGTCGGAGCTCAAAATAGCCGATTTGCGGGAAAACCCGGCTGTGGCCTATGAGATCGACGAGGTCACCCGGGTCATCCAAGATGACTTAAACGAGACCATTTACCGGGAGATCAGAAATTGGACGGTTTCGGAACTCAGGGAGTGGATTTTATCGGACCACTGCTCTGGGGAAGATATCAAAAGGATCAGCCGGGGACTTACTTCTGAAGCCATCGCTGCGGTCGCTAAACTTATGAGTAATTTGGATCTTATTTTTGCCGCCAGTAAAATTAGAATCCAGGCTCACTGCAATACCACCATCGGGCAAGAAGGGACTTTGGCTGTCCGGCTTCAGCCCAACGACACCACCGACAATTTGGAGGCCATCACCGCCTCGACCTACGAGGGTCTCTCATTTGGGTGTGGTGATGCTGTCATCGGCTTAAATCCAGTCGAAGATACCGTTGACAACACCAAAAGGATTTTGGAGCGCTTTACCGAGATTAAGAATCGCTTAAAAATTCCGACTCAGATATGTGTTCTGGCTCACGTGACCACTCAAATGGAGGCGGTCCAAAAGGGAGCCCCGGCTGATTTGATATTTCAAAGCTTGGCCGGCTCCCAGAAGGGCAACGAGGCCTTTGGCGTCAACGTTGGGATCTTGGGAGAAGCATGCGATCTGGCTTTAAAAGAAGGCACGGCTACTGGTCCTAATGTCATGTACTTTGAGACCGGTCAGGGCTCGGAACTTTCCAGCGAAGCCCACCATGGAGTTGACCAGGTGACCATGGAGGCCCGCTGTTACGGTTTGGCCAGACGTTACAAGCCTTTTTTGGTTAATACTGTCGTGGGGTTTATCGGACCGGAGTACCTCTACGACGCCAGGCAGATCACTCGGGCGGGGCTGGAGGATCATTTCATGGGCAAGCTCTCCGGTCTTTCCATGGGCTGCGATGCCTGCTATACCAACCATGCCAAGGCCGACCAAAACGACATTGAAAATTTGGCGGTTCTGCTCTCAGCTGCCGGGTGCAACTACTTTATGGCTATCCCCCACGGCGACGACGTCATGCTCAACTACCAGTGTACCAGCTACCATGACACCCCCTCTCTGAGACAGCTGATGAGGCTTAAGCCTATCCCCGAATTTGAGAGGTGGCTTGAGTATTGGGGACTGTGGTCAAACGGCCGTCTGACTGACAAAGCCGGTGATGCTTCGGTCTTTCTCTGATAAAGTCTAGCCTCCAGACAGCCGGCTTGGTTGGTCTGCCAGCGTCCAACTTTTTGCTAACCTTGGGCCGCATTTTCCAGTTTCCATTTTGGCTGGGGTCCGATCGGTTAGTTGGATAACCTGTCAGAAGGCCAGCTGATGGCCAGTTAGATGAGCTTAGCCGCCCGGGCTTGGGCTTTAAGCTGCCATGGGGCCAAGCATATTGACGGCCAATTCTCCCTTGGAGAGGCTGGGCCGATGAGGTCATCCTCAGAGTCCTCGGAAAGTTTTGGAAGAATTTGGAAGGTGTAGACCATATTAAACGTGACGACGTTTTGTTGAGCTGTCAGGCTGCTTCTGAGGTGTAAAGAGCGTCTTGGCAATCTTCCAGATTCTGGTTTTTGTTGCCGAGGCCAGGTCATGATCTGCTATTTTTGGAGCGATTTTGGGTGACTGGAGCAGTGGCCATTGGTCTTTTCCGGCGGCTTGGAAAAACCGGTTTACCTTGGCTAACCGCCTGCTTTGAGGCAGGCGCTGATGATTGGACCAGAAATCTATCTTTTGGCCATGGAGTTTGAAGATGACCGAGCAGCAAGATGACCAGCAAATCAGGGAGACGATCAGGCGTCTGATTACCGAATTGGGTATTGAGCCCGGCTCCAATCAATCTTCTTTAATCAATTCTTCTTCGGCGGCCGAGGAGTGTCTGCCGGATTTGGGGACCATTGACTACCGCCAAGTTATCGGGGTCAGGCAGCCGGCTGACTCCGAGGGGCTAAGGAGCTTAAGAAGAGCCACTGCTGCCCGGATAGCGGTAGGGAGGACCGGGCCTCGCTACCGGACTGAATCATTGCTCCGGTTCAGGGCGGACCACGCTTTGGCCATGGATGCCGTATTTACGGAAATCTCCCGGAGCTGGCTTGATAAATACCAGCTTCCAGTCTTTCAAACCCTATGTGATTCCAAAGACGTCTTTCTGACCAGACCGGATCTGGGGCGTCAATTTGAAGCCTCGGAGCTGGAAAAAATTAAAAAACTCGCTAGCGGCGCCAAAGTGGTAGTTTACGTCGCCGACGGTCTATCGACCGCCGCAGTGGAAGCCAACTCCATGGATGCTCTCAAAAGTTTGACGGCCGGTTTAGAGGCTAAAAAGATAACTGTGGCTCCTCCTTTCTTCGTCCATTACGGACGGGTTGGCACCCAGGATGCGATTTCCGAAGCCACTGACTGCGAAGCAGTTTGCGTCCTGATCGGAGAAAGACCGGGGCTGATCACCAACGAGAGTATGTCAGCTTATCTAGCCTACCGGGCCACGGTCAATATGCCCGAAGCCAGACGAACGGTGGTCTCCAACATCCACCGGGGCGGCACCCCGGCGGTGGAGGCCGGAAGTTATATCTCCGAGATATTGGAAAAAATGCTGGAACGCCGGGTTAGCGGGGTGGAACTCAAGCTTTAAGCGAAAGCTGAGCAAAAGTGTGGTTCAGAGAGTTGACGATGACCACAATGTCAATGAGAATTGGTAGTAATGTCAACAACATAAGGGTATTTCGGTTAGTAAACATCTTGATATAATTAAATTTTTTTGGGCCAACATTGCTTCGATGGCCTATTAGTTGACATTGGTGTCTCTTCAGAGTTAGGAGTCGCAACCCTCACTGATCATGAGTTATGCTTCGGTTTATTCAGGCTAACCGGCCGAAGTTGTCCCGTGAGGGGGACCGAAGAAGCGTTAGTAGTGAAATTAAGATCTGCCATCGAGCGGCCAATGACCGCCGATAATCAATCCAAGTTGCAGACGCTGTCAGAATGCTATAAGAATAAGCGCCATGCAAAATCGTAGGCATCGTTAACGCAAGTTGTTTGTCGAGCTTGTGGCGTCAAAGACCATGGGTCTGGCGGAAATTGAGTTGGACAGTCAGCAGCTAGTTTTCCTTGAGCAAGATTGGACCTTATGGACGGCGGAAGAAGCCGAAAGCGTATTCCCGTAAGCCCGATTCTTTCGAATTCTTTAGGATTACTGCGGTTACGGGTCTTCCTTGATAATTTTCCGTTGACAAAATAAACTTCCGGCGGTGCAGTGGCCGAGCCAAGTCCCGCCCGATAAGCGGAGACGGCCTAGAAAAGCCTTCAAAAAAGATCCTAGCGCCAGTATGGCCCAAAGGGCCTCGGTCCCAGCCCCGGTCAGGCCAGCTGCTGCCAGAATGACGCTCTGGAGTCCAGAGACCAAACCCGTCATCCTCATGATGTAGAGGGTGTCTCCAGCGCCTCTGGCGGCTCCGCAGAAGAGCAGGGCGAAGGTGTCGCCGACGACAAAAAGGCCGCACAGCGCAGGAAGTGCCCCTCCGAGACCTCCAGTCACCTGCGAATCCCACTCACCACTAAATAAGGCGACAATAGATTTCGAGAAAAGAAGGCAGATTAAAAATACTGCCCCCGCATAGGCTAGCGCCACCATCTCTGAGCGGCGGACAGCCCGCCGAATGAGGCCCTGATCTCCGGCCCCTATCCCGCGTCCCACCAAAAGCGCCACCGCCGACCCAAGCCCAATTGCCGGTACCAGGGCCATTGAGCTGAAACTGAAGGCCACGGCCGAGGCGTGGCTACCCTCCAGCCCGCCTCGAAGACCTACCGCCAAGTTGAAGACCGCCAGCGCACCGAGCGAGACCAGAAGCTGGACCCCGTGACCGAACCCCCCGAAGACTAAACCTTTGGCAACTTTTAGGTTAAAGAGTCGGCGCGGAAAAGTTCCATATTTATTGCGGTTAGCTGGGCTGAGAAAGAGGGCCAGGAGAATAATCACCCGCAGGGCATCTCCGACCACCGTCCCCCAAGCCGCGCCCGAGGCTCCCTGGGGTGAGACATTCTGAGATATAGCGCTCAGAGCCTGAGCCATGGGGGCCAAAAACCAAGGTGTCCTTGCTCCTAGGCCATTGGCCCCGAAGACCAAGATCCAAGTAGCAGCGACCGAGACTGGGATGGCCGCCAAACTCACCAGAACTGCCGTCCAAGTTTTCCTTCGGCCAGTCCAAAAGCACGTGAGAGAAGTTGCGGCCAAGCTTAAGAACGACCCCCCGCACAGGATCTTAAAAGAAGCCGCCTCCTCGGAGGCCAAACCAGCCTCGTGCCCGACCCCGGCGAAAAGTGGGGCCAAGATAACCCCCAGGACCATGAGCCCCGCCCCGGCCGCCAGCGATAATAGTATTGATTGCCAGACGCAGAGCCCTATTTTATCGTTGAGCCCTTCTCCTTCCAACTGAGAGACGAGGACCGAGGCATAACCCACGATTCCCACGCAAAGACCAGCGAACATGTAAGCAGTTAGGCCCGAGGTCAGGGCCGCACTCATGGAGACCGGAGAGTGCCAAGACAATATTAGCCGGTCCAGAGTGAGCTTGAGAGAATAGGTTCCGGAAGAGACGATGAAGGGGATCGCTAGCCCGATCACTGCTTTGACGCTCGTTAACCCCTCAGAGGTGCCAGCATCTCTGAAGCCACAATCGCTAGGCTGGAAAGCATTCTGGGTAACCGGAGGCCCTGAATCCTCTGGGCTTTCAAGATTATTGATGCCCAAAGTCATTTTTGACTTTCGTAACTGGCGTACTGCGACTGTGTTCAGTGTTTTTCCCACTTCATCTCCGCCTGCACGTTAGGCCCGCCTCTTGACTCCTACTAGACTTTGTGAGTTCTTAGGACCTTTTGGCGCCTGAAGATTGCCTCTCGCGGCAATTTTTAACTCCGCCTTAAGCTTAATTTGGCTCGTCATCCACCGCCTTACTGGCTAAGTTAAGAAAAAAATCTTTGGAGTCGGGCTCTTAAAACTTAATTCTCGGGTCTTATTTTTCAGGCCTTATTTTTCGGGGCTTACTTTTTGTCCCCCAGGAGCCGAATGTCGCTTGCGGCTTCTACCTCAATCACCGAACCGTCAGCTGACACCCGGTAGAGTCTAAGGCGGACCTTGTCGTCCGGTGTTTGGTAGAAGATTATCGCTTCAAGTCCTGTAAACGCTACTTCCCTGGCCCTGGCGCCTTGGACGTAGGCCTCCAGGGCGGCCTTAGCACCTTCCGGACCCACAACGAAAAGGGCAGTGCTCATAACGTCAGCTGCTAAGCAGGAAGATGGATGGGCGACCGTCGTCTGAAGTATTGCTCCCGAAATTGGGGTGCCGGTCCTGGGATCCAGGATATGGAGGTATTTGTGGCCATCATAAGTGAAGTAGCTGGCCTTACCGCCGGAGGTGGCGACGAAAGAGTTGACCAGTTCAAAAGCCAGCCTTTCACCACCTATCCTGGGATCATCAATCAACACCAGCCATGGTTGGCCCTCTGGGGTCAGGCCCAGGGTTCCGACCTCGCCTCCGATTTCCACCAAGGCACTAGTCACTCCGGCCTCTCTTAGGGCCTCTAAGGCCCTGTCAATGGCGAAGCCTTTGGCGGCCGCCCCCAGATCAAGAGTTAGACCTTCCTTGGGTTTGAAGATCCGTAAGCCCTGGGAGTCGATGGTTAGCTCATCAAATCCGACGGCTTGTCGGGCTCGGTTGATCTCCTCCTCACTGGGCCAGACGATGAGTTCGCTGGTGTCAAAGCGAAATAATCCTTTGAGTCCGCCTATGGTGGGGTCAAAGGCTTCACCGCTATAATCGTAGCCAGCGGCACATTCCTCAAGCACCTTTAGAGTCAGCGGGTTTATCTCAGTCCAGCTCCTGGGGCGGCTTTGGTTAAAACGGGCCACATCCGACTCTTCCCCTATCGGCGCCATCAGCTTCTCAACTGCAACAATAGCCTCTTTCGCCAGGGCGAAAAGTTCATCTGGTGTCTTTGGTCCGGTGACAGGCACGGTTAGGTGGGCCTCGGTCGTCATAGTGATAAAATCAAAAGTCCTAAGACCGTTCTCCTGAGCTATCGCTACGCCTCCCAAGAAGAAGCCAACTGTTACCATCAAGCCCCAGCTGACCAGCGATCGCTTTCGGCTAGTTTTCACCTGCTTGTCACCGCCCAATAGAGCGAAAAGCATCCTTAAACGAGCGATAATCATCAACCTTTCCTCATCAATCTTTGCTCATCGCCGAATTTTAAGAATTCCGGCATTGAGCCAAGCGATCACCTGAGGCTGGTGGCCTCAGGTGATCCACTTTTTTTCTTTAGCTTGGACTTTAGTGAAAAGCCTGGCTCCAGACAGCCCCAAACCTAGCGGGTATTACCCCTAAAGGCCTGGGGCCGTCCGATCTTACCAGCGAAAATCCAGGGTCAAACTGGCGTTGTGCTCTTGGCTAGATTTTCCAAAAGCCAACTTGTAGCTCAGATCAAGGCCCACCAATCCGTCTGGGCCGCCGGGCTGGACCTCAAGTCCCACGCCTACCTCGGCTTGGTCGCGGTCGGGGAGTAAGGCCTGGATAGGTACCGCTCCTGGATTCGACAAGTACCGACCGCTAGCCGACAATCGCTCATTTCCGTAGCGGTGCCGCCAAGCCAGGCTGGCTTTGGGGGTTAAGACGACTGCGCTGGAAAGATTGAGGTCGAGTTCTATCTTGGCCCCAAGATTGCTGTAGAAGTCGTCATGGGAAAGCTTATCAAGGGACATAGCGAAGATGCCGCCACCATCTTCGACAATACGGTCTTGGGTCAGGTGTTGGTACCTAAGTTCCAAAAATGGGCTGAGGGTGGTTCTCTCAGAAATGGCTATGTCGTAGGAGCCCTCCAGACCCACCGAGGCCACTTTGGCATCATACTGGGCGCTGGCCGTACCAAAAGCCGGGAGTCGCCTCAGTGATTGGATGTCGAAAGTTGAGTAGGAAAGGTCGGCGGTTAGATTTAATTGGGTAGTCGGCCGAATGGAGCTGACCAGTCCAAACTGCAGGTAATCCCCATCAAGTTCGCTGGCGATGTTGTTGTAGTCGGTCGAGTTCTTGCCAACCGAGACGTAAGCTCCCAAGGCCAAGTTGTCTGTCAGAGGGGCTGAAAAGCCGATCACACCTCCGAAGGTGGCCGAATCATAGCCGTGAAAGCCCTCCGAGCTGTCTTGGTCAATCTTTCGGTAAAGCAACCCTCCCCAGACGCGGTTGGTTTTTGGGCTCTCCCCGGATGAGGGAGCTTGGCGGCCTAATGATTTGGAAAAATTGTCTTTCATCTCGCCGATCACGACCGCCGAGGCGTCCAAGAGAGCCGTCGCTGGTCCGGCCAGTGACTCGCCGGTAAAACTCGCCAGGTTGTGGGTGAGGGCTTGGTAGGTTGCTTGCCTGTCGGCGGTGGTCTGGGCGTTAAAGATGGTGGTAACCGCTTCCATGGACAAAAGGGAGTTGACACCAGCTAAGGTAAAGGCCGCCGCTGTTCCGGTTCTGATTGCCCTAACTATTAGTTGGCCGGAATCGGAGATCATGGACACCGAAGTGGTTACACCAGGGACTCCGGTCCCTTCCATGACTGGGCTGACCGTGAAGGCCGAGGCCGAAGGAAGACTCGTACCGGTTGCGAACACGAAATCTTCGCTGAAGTCCCCAATATTAGAATTAGATACTGAGATCTGGCCACCAGAGTTGACGATGGAACTCGGATTGGAGAAATACGGTTGGCTCGGGTTCCTGCCGGGCAGGTCAAGCACTATTTTGCCCTCTGCCCCCAAAACGATTTTAAGATCGTTAGTAGAGGTTCGGGTCAGGTTGAAGCTGGGAAGCAGTACCGTTGTACCTTTCCCCAGATTGAGGATGGCGCCTCCAGCTGCGTCGAAGACGTTTTGGCCTCCCCACCGGAATTCGCCCTTACCGCCAGTCCGGTTTAGCTCAAAGGCCTTGCCATTGTTCATAAGGACGGTCACCGGGTCGGCGAACAAAACCACACCGTCATTTCCTGGGTTTACGTTGAGTCTTACGTTGAAGCTAGACACTGTAGTATTGCCCGAGCCGACTCCAATTCCGTTGCTCACTCCGTTAGCTAGGTTACCGGAAAACTCAGTTAAGCCGCCATCGCTGGTAATAAAGTTAATGGTCTGGTAGCCAGTCGTTGAGGTCCCAGCCATGTTGGTTCCGACATACAAGGCCCCGCCTGAGGCTCTCCCGTTAAGGGAACTCGTTTCGTTTCCGATGAAAAGGGAGTCCTTGATGGTAAAACCGTCGAAATTAGCTTGGCCCTTAACAGAATGCTTGTTTTCCCTCCCGCCCAAGGCGATAGCGCCGCCGTAGGCGTTGTGACTAGCGCTTGACCCGGTGGATATGGCCTTGTTGGCATAGAAGACGCTTCCGTCGAGTAGATTGATTCCACCACCTCCACTGCCGTCTGAGCTGTCGGTAGGGTTGAACCCGGCGTCAATGGCCCCGCCCGAAGCCGCTCCACTGGTTCCTGTGGCTACGTTATAGGCGAAAACCGAGGACTTTAACGTCCCTAGCCCGTCAGTCCCGCGCACTGAGATGGCCCCGCCCATGGCGCTATTGCCGTGGGCGTAATTGTTAATAAAATAGGTATTTTGAACTAGCTCTATCGCATAGACTGGATCATTGGCCCAGTCAGTTTTATACATGTAGATTGGCCCCCGGGCAGTACTGGCTGTCGAGTACGACTCGTTTCCGTAAAACAAGCTGTTTTTTAGTATATTGATGTAGTTCGGGGCCATAACTGAACCACTGGCGACACTGTCGCCTTGGATATAGTTATTGATGAAGATAGACGAGTCAATGAGATCATAATTGGCCCAGGACCCGAGAGCGCCTCCAATCGCCCTCTGCGAGACAGAAGTCACGCGATTGTTTTGGCTGAGTAGTCCTACAACTGTTTTAGCTGCATAGACATCGTAGGTGTTGTAGTTGTTGGATCGGTCACCAAGGATTCCTCCATCAAAAATGTTATTGTGGGTAATTTCGTTTCCGACCACGGCCACGTTTTGGAAGGTGTCGAACCCGCGTCCATCCACATTGGAGGCTACCGGGGAGTTGGTTATATGGGGCCGGTAGGTCGCCCCGGTCGTCGAATTAACATCAAAGCCCGTTATGGTTAGGTTGATCAGCTTTGATGTGTTGGCAAAGTAAATACCGTCAGCTCTTGAGGAGCCTAGCAAGCTGGTCGTTGGGAGAGCGGCTGATAGCTTATTGACTATGTTGCTGAAGAAGCTCTGATGGCTGTCCAGTAGGCTTGGCCAGTTGTCTTTGAGCATGTTAGTGTTAAGGAGCCCCACGGCATCGGTCACCTGGCTGGCGATCGAAGTGGTCCCGGCTTGACCTTGGAGCGTAATCTTCTTGGTAACGTTGATGTAGCCCACCGAGGCCAAGCTGGGGTTTACACCGTTGGTTATGGTTATCACGTCTCCATCGGCTCTAGTTGAGTCCTCCAAAACACTCTTCAGAGCGCTACCGCTGGTGACGGTAGTGTTGGCGGCCAAGGCGGCCCCGGCCCAGCAACACAACAAAGCTATAGACGTTAGTATTACAAAGCTGCGTTTCATTTTTTCCCTTTTTTCTTGATTTAATAGTTGTATTCAAGGCCCAGGTAGAACGAGCGCCCTGGCATGACATCGTCGAGGGTGGTCTGGTACTCCTCGTTGAACAGGTTCTTGATGGCCGCCTTTAGGTAGACGTCGCCGAAATGATCGGTTGTGAAAATGGACTTTCTGAGGCTAAAATTCCAGACCACGGAGTCATTAATACGGTCGTTAGTGCTCGCAGTCCCGGACTGCATATTGCCGTACCTAACTCCATCCAGACTGGCGGAGAGCTTGTAGGAGGGATAGGAGAACTCCAGACCGAAGGAGGTAGTGTCGCGGCCGCGATCGTTGAGAGGGGTTCTGGTTTGGTCGTCGGAAAATCTAAAGAGCCTCGTCCAGTAAATATATGGTTCCAGTCTAAAATCAAGGTCGAAGAACTCCCCGAGATCGAAGCTTGCGCCAAAGTCTATGCCTCTGACCGTGGCTTTGTCCACGTTGTAATACCAATAGTAGTTCGCTGGAGTTATTCCGGTAATGTAGCCGGGGGTCCTCGGGGTTACCGTCCGGTAAGTGATCAAGTTTTCAAATTTGGTATCAAAGAAGGTGCCGGTTAAAAACAGTCCTCGGTATTCAAGGTCAAAACCGACTTCAAGGCTTTTGCTTTCCTCAGGTTTCAGATCAGGGTTACCGACGAATGGCGTACTCATCATGTAGGTATAGCCGCCGAGCTGCCTTGGAAGAGGCAGCTTGTAGGAGGCCCCGTAGCTGGCCCTCAGTTTTAGGAAATCAAACGGGTTATAGGTGATCCCGAACGACGGATTGACCTTGCTTAGTGAAGTCTTGATGTGCCGGTTGTACCCGGAGCCAGCGTGAGTATGGGATTGTACGTTGACATCGAACTCATCGTACCTAAGCCCGGCTGACAATACGAGCTGGTCAGAAGAGAATGGATGGTATTTGGCCAGCAGGAAGGTCCCCAAGTTTTCAATGACGCTGTAGGACTCAGTGCGGTTGGTGACCAGCTGCACCTGCTCGTAGTCGTACTTGAGCCAGTCCAGGCCGGTAACCAACTGCAGATCCCCAAGCTTCCAACCGAATTGTCCTTGGGCCCCGTTGTACTCGTTACGGCTGTTGGAGAAATACTTGCGCCCGTAAATTGCTCTCGGCGTGTAAAAGCGGCTCAGTTTATAATCCGTTTCGCCGACGAAATACCGCACCAGCCAGCCCATGGACTGACTCTCGTTGCCCCCTTCGTACAACAGATCGACGGCATAGCTGCTCCGGTCCTGCCGGGTGTGACGGTAGCCGCTGGTGGAGCTGGTTGAGCCTTCGGCGGTGCCTTTACCAGCGTCGTCAGTCGTGGAGCCTTGGACAACCAAGCCCAACCGGTGGCGATCGTTGAAATTATAGCCAACGTTGGCGTTGTAGTTGATCCGGGATGGAAGGTCGCTGTTGTCCTCGACTGTCCCGTCGGGGTGACTGAAGTTGCCCCGGCTACGCCAGGAGATTCCGCCGGATAAGTCGAAATTCCCAACCATGCCCGAGCCGCTGGCTGAGAGCTTTGATTCGCTCCAGCTTCCGATCCCGGCTTCAAGGTGCCCCCTGGGCGTTTCATCACCGCGCTTGGTGATGATGTTTATGACCCCGGAGATGGCCGATGATCCATACTGGACCGCTCCTGGACCATGGAGCACTTCTATCCTCTCGACGTTCCCAAGGTTGAACTCGGAGCCGAAGTCAGTCGCCGACCGGCGGCCGTCGACGAGAATCAGGATGTCCCCCCCGAGGTCGAAGCCGTGCATGCTGGTCCGCCCGCCTCTCATGGCGATGCCGTTGTTACCGTAAGTATCCGAGCCTTCCATGAAGGTCCTAATCCCGAGCTTTTTCAGGAAATCAACGATTTCATCCGAGCTCGATCTCTCAATGTCGGCGGCGGTGATTACCTGGACGTGTTGGCTGACCTCCCTGAGGCTTTCCGGGATTCTACTAGCCGAGACTACGACCATATCCAGCTCGGTTCCAAAGCTATTAGTCTCGTCAAGCTCTGCTTGGGCCTCTGTTTGGGCCCTGGCTACCGTCGATAGTCCGACCAGTAACGCCAAAACCAAAATTAGTTTCCTCATGGTTTTCTCCTTGAAATTGAGCTTTACCCAAAAATTATTCATGTCTTTTGGCAAGTCAGGTTACGGAACTCTAAGTTATCCCTAACCAATGACAAGTTTTTAGACAAGAAGAGTAAAATAATAAAACAACAGCAATAACAACGCAATAATAATAAAGCATATTTGCTATAAAATTATGCTATATTATTTTAAAACAAATCCAAAATTGTCAGGCTTGGCTTTTTTTTAATTGTTGACCTTGCATCACTGACTGGGTACCACTACCCGATGACCAGATACTATTTCGGCGGCGACTAAGGCTATTAACCGCCTGGAAAGGGTTTTTACGGTTGCATTTCTGGCCAGGCCCAACTAGGCCAAAAATGCGAAGGCCAGCCTGATTTTTCTGAAAGGGAGTGATGGTTAATAAAAGGCAATAAATTGTTAAAAATTCGGTCAACAAAAGCCTTTTGCTAACGGACACTGCATTAACATTGGATAGGAAGACTCAGAAAAAGGAAACCAAAGGGGGCAAAAAAATAAGCAAAAAAAAACCTGGACCAATAAATACTGGTCCAGGCTCCCATTTACCTAGAAGTACCCCAACGTAGAATCCCCCTACGTGAAATGAGGAAATATCTAGGGCAGGTCTTCTGGCTTGTCTTTCTTTTGGCCGCCTTCCCATCTATTGCCACTAAAGCGGCAAATCAACAGTGACATATTTGGCCAAAAGGCTCAGCAGTTATACTGAGCTTAGACATACAGCGATGGGTTCGCTCCCGATTTACACGGGATTCCCTTTTCACCCCTTTTGGGGGCACCCTGATAATAAAATGATTAATTCAATCAGAATAATTTTTTTTTTGTTGTGTTTCTCCTTAAATGTAAATAAAAAACAAAAAGCCCTAAACAATTAGATACTGTTTATGACTTTTTGTTTTTGGAATAAAATATTTAAGACAGAAAAGCTGTGACTTAACTGACCTACACTCGTATGCGTAAGCACACACACGCGCGCGAGAGAGAGAGAGAGAGAGAGAGAGAGAGAGAGAGAGAGAGAGAGAGAGAGAGAGAGAGAGAGAGAGAGAGAGAGAGCATTCGGTTACCTACGGCCCACAGCCAAACGGTAGTCTGCGGATGGACATTATTCAGACTCGACAGGCTACCGATAGACATCTTAGTCCTCTGACACCAGTAACAAAACCTTACGGAGTCAAACAACTTTCGCCAAAGGCACGAAAGGAGTGAACCAACCCAGGTATTGTTGAAAAAGTAGGTTCTCAAGCAATAGAAAGTGGACCATGGCCCTTAAAAAACGTTGGATTTAAAATAAACGCCTTTTTGGAGCTTGTCAAGTTTTTATTTTGGTCCGGTCTAAAACCGGGTTAGGACCAAATCGGCCAATTATTGACAGTATTGGTTAAAGTGATCAAAGGCCGCTTTTTTTGGGTTTTGACTTGGCCAGTTTTAAGATTTTTTTTCAGATCAGCAAAAAAAAATTACCGGCTAACGTCGCTGAATCAAAAGATTTTATTTTTAAAACAATCTTTTTGTTCACCCAAATTTTTTTTGGGGGTAGTGAAAGGACTTTGGTTTAAGGGAAAATTGATTTTTGGGCCGGCCTAGGTTCATCGGGTCAGGAAACATTGAGTTAGAAGGTGGGTTCCCTCTAAAACTTCAACTGCAGGCGCTATCTTTTGGTATTCCCCAAGCGGCCAGCCTGATAGTAAAAAAGGAGGTTTGCATGGATGCAGTAGATTTCTTGGAGTTGGTGGGGAGCTTTCCCCTGGAAGAATGCGGTGATGATGATAACACTAATTCTTTCGGGATGACGGTCAGAACCCTTAAAACCTGGAATTCGGTGGTGGAATATTCCAGATCTTGGTGTTTTAGAAGAGGCGGGAAGGGCCAGGACGGAAAATTCAAGCGGCAGCCTCCGGTTAAGGTCCTGGCCGGAGGCCCCAGTCCTTTGAAAGAATTTAACCAGCGATATAAAAAGCACCTTCAGACCAATAAATTCATCGGCCAAGCCACCTTAGTCATTGCTGGTGACCTATATCTCCGAAAACTTGACTTTATTTATAATCCAGCCGGCCGGCTCAAGCCGCTGACCCTTTACAACTGGGTCGAGCATAGCGGGCAGTGGCTCAAAGAGCGCTTCACCGATGACCTCATGGGGGCGGCTTTTCATTGGAAAGAAAACCATCCCGAAATTACCTTCATGGTCCTGGCCTTAAGTCCGCAAGGGCAGCCCCAGGCCGCCAAAATTGGCGGGTCGCCCTATTATTTTCAAAATCTTTTCAACCAGTACGGTCAATACCTCCAAGAAAAAGGGCTTGGATCATATCAGCCAAGAGACAAGGATTTTCATGTTGAAAACCGTCCGGAGTTCATACTCATCCGGGACTACGAGCAGCTCTGGCGGGAGGCCGAAAAAACCGATTCCCTAAGAACTCTGGCTGCCAACTGGGAGCCCTATGAAGGGCTGAAAAAACAGACCAACTGGATTGACCGGGAGGCGGACCCATATCTTCAAAGGATGCGGGCCATGGCTATTCCCGCCCAAGCGGACGTTGTCCCTGCTTGGGACGAGCGCCAATGGATGACGGCCACCAATGAAGAACTCCAAGAAAGGTTAGATAAAACGCTGGAACATACCGTTATGGTCGGCCGGCGTTTGATGGCCGTCCTCGAAAGCCAGATTGATTACGACGATATGTTTTTAAAGCAACACAAGGCCGGTCTGGCCAAATTCCGGCACTTGGAGAAGACCAAGGTGCCCGATAATTTGGTTTTGGGCATTTTTCATAACGACATTATCAAAGAAGTCCTGCCTCTGGTTTTTGGCGCTAAACCTGGCGGATTGGGTGGTCACGGGACCGAACAGACTTTTATCCTGCCCGACGGCCGCAAGATTTTGCTGCGCCGTTACCATTGGTTTGACCACGAAAATCGGATGGGCGGCTTGGGGGCTGTTGATCTGGTCGCCTATCTTCTGGGACTGCCTCGGGAAAGGACTTTTGAAGCTGTCAAGGTCATCTCCGAAAAGGTTAATCCGGCCTCAGCCATGGTCAGCTGGGCCTTTTACCTCAACCGGGTCATTTTGCCCAGACGCTTGGCTAAAACCTTGGAGCAGCCTTACTCTCTGCCAGTAAATGATCCCCAGTCCTGGCCAGCTGCTAAATCCATCCTGAGCAATCAATGGGGAGTTAAAGATTCGGTTTTGGAGAAATATTACCAAGGAGGGCAAATCATCAGCCGAAAGGAGACGGTTTTTTTCCCCAGTGACGGCCGGCAATCCGTATTCTGGCTGATACTTGGGCCCCGGCCCCAAGATTGCCGCTGGCTTGGTCCGGGGCCTTTGGCCAAACCTTACCTGCTTGACGGTCATAACGGTCAGACCGTTATAACGGCCGATCCTCTCAAGGCCTTGATAGCCAAGGGCAGCTATGGCCATTCCCAGGTCATAGCCGTCGGAATTGAGACCTGGCCTGGCCTGGTTAGACCATACCTGGGGAACCGGAAGATTATTTTTGCTCCTGACAAGCTTGAGACCATCTGGGCCCTGGAAAAACTTCTCTGCGATGCCCTGTGCTCCCATGACGAGAACGGAAACTATTATCAATGGCCAACCGGAAGTTTAACCGGTTTAGAGACGGAGGCCGAGGTGAGAGACTGGATAAAAAAGGAAAAAGAGAAAGTCTTGCAGTCTAAAGCCGGGGTTTAGCGGTTCTCCATTGAAATTGGCCGCCTTTTTAACTTTAACCTGGGCAGCTCAGAAGAATCGTAAAGAGGGCTGGCCTCCACCAGGAAAGACAGCCTGGCAGCCAGCGACCGCTGGCTGCCAGGGTCGGGGCATTTCAAAAAAAGACGGCCAAAAATGTGCCCGACCTCCAACCGGGCATTATAAAGATTTGAACGTCTTATATATAATAAATCCTTTAATTTTTTACTCAATAAAATTTTTTTGATTTTACAGATCATCGGGCGGGCAATTTGTATTTTGATGGTCTAGGGGACTTAGATTTTGCCGAGGGTTTTAGATAGCTCGTTATCGGCCAGCTTGATGGCGCTGGAATTATTGGGCTTTTGCCGAGCTGATACGGGTTGGACCAGTTTTTAGGCTTTCCCAGCCCCAAAAGCCGAATAAAACAGGCGAGCCACAAGGCGGCAGTTGATGGGGACTAAGAATGCGAGCTTTGGGAGCCCTTTTTCGCTCTAACCAGAGCCGACCAATCCGGCATTAAGACCAAGGTTTCAGACCAACGTCAGAAGCTGTTTTAAAAAGCCTCAGAGCACTGTTAAGCGGCCGCCCTAAAGAGCGGTTTTAGGCCGGCTTAGGAGCCCCGGGAAACTTTATAACCAGCCGCCAAAAAAGATAGGCTCAAAGCAATTCCTAAGCCTTGGCTCAGGAGCTGGGAGCGATAGAGGTGCCTTTGGAATACGGCTGGCGCTAGGGGAGTTTAGGCGCCTTGGGGGCCCTTAACCAGCTTAAAACGAGGCTGGATTAACATTTTTATCAGAGCCGTAAAAAACTTCTAAAGTTGGCTGCATCCTGCCGAGACCATGACTCCAGGCTATGATTTAGAAGCGTCCGAGGCCGAGAGCCCGATATTTTTTAGACCGGCTTTGAGCTGGGAAAATTTTATGCCAGCAGCCGGCCATATTAAGACCACTTTGGAGGGAAAAAAACCATACTTTGTAAAGCATGGGTTGGCATTTATTTAAGTATAAACTCCAAAAAAAACTGGTCAAAATTATGAGTATTTTTTTAACAACTTATTTCCGGACAGGTCATAAAAAAATGGGGTGGCGGATGACTGTTTTAACTGACATTTATCAGAAAATTTATATATGGCGCAGAGTTAAGGAGAATAATTTTTACTCAAAAAAGGAATTAATTAGATTTACTAAGGTCAAAAATTACCAGCAGGATTCCTAAAATAATGTGGTTATGAGTCTAGGCCAGGTCGGTAAATTTAGAGTCCAGGTTTTTTAAAAAAATAAAACCTGTTTGAATTGCTTAAATTAAAATAACCGATTTACATGAGACAAAATATTAGCTCAGCACTAATAAAGTCCACATGAGAAAAAAAAATTTTTGTTTAGACGATGATAAACCAGGCTTAAGGAAAAAAATCCCGGCAAAAATGGTCAATCACGCCTTATTTTTCTTTATCAAAAATTTATATAGGTTTCATCAAGAAAAAAAATACAAGTATTTATACTTTTAAAATAAAATTTTATCTATCATTATTTGTAATTAGGCTTGTCAGCGTTATATGCTATATTTATTTTGTATTAATGTAAAAGACAAGGCGATGATAGATATATGACAAGTTTAGGCAGTTTTTGTGGTTTGTAATATTAGAAAATTCTTGACAAAGGCTTGACTTGTTAGAATCATGATGTTATAGTGCGTTTTCGCTTCAAGGTCATCGATTGGGATCAACCGAGAATTAGAAGTGAAGGCCGCTCCAAAGGCTTTTTTGGTTGCTTAAATAACGACGGTACTTGGGGAGCTGAGGCAAAGCCCTCAAGTGTTTAGTAGTTTCCAGTAGCTCCTGAGATTAGCTTTTGTCTTCCGACTAGAGCGCAGCTTAACAGCTCAAAGAGTTCAAAAAGTCTAGTCAGTCTTGAGACTGCCGCCTCTTTTAGGCATTACTGGCTACCAAAGCGACCTACCGAGAGTAGCCAACGGCCACTAAAAGCAGCCCTGCAGCTAAAGGCACCACTGGTCACTAAAGATAGCCTCGGTCACCAAAAAGCAGCCCTGGCTACTGAGGCCAACAAGTCTAAAGTTCGCCCCAGTCCAGGGCGCTTAAAAATGAATACCGGCGGCCTAAAGTTTTAAATTAGAATTTTAAGTGTTTCGGTGGACAATTGTCCCGGTGGCCAAAGATGAGGGCTGGTTAAGATTGGCAGGCTAAAAATCTTCAGTCTGACTTAAGTGCTTGCAGTGAAACTGGCAACCTGGCGGCCTGACTAATGAAGGCAATCTGATTTGGGCTCTGTAATCCTGAAATATCTTGAAATATCTAAAGTTAGGTGGAAATTGGCCGGTTTGAGAACTGTAACAGTAAGAGGCAGGTTGATTTTAGCTAAGTTATGGAAAAGAGTTGCAATTTTTTTTGTCACCGGACTTGACAAATCATTATTAAAAGCGTAAAATTTAAGGCCAAAAAAATTTTTTGACTTATATCCCGAGGCTGCTAAAAAAACAAATATGATATTGTTAAAAATTTAGAATTTATACGGTCCAATCAGAGGCTTGTATTAGTTGAAGAAAAAATTGATCGGTTTAATAGTGGTGTAACATGTTGAATACTAAGTGCACAAGATTTTTTAACCTTCCCAAACTTTTAGGAGGCCAAATTTCATGATAATTTCATATTCTAATAGTTTATATGATTTTGTTTGAGCCATTTTGCACAAGTATGCCATCCAGTTAGGTTTTTGATCTTTAAGTCTTAAAGCTTTGATCTTCTAAAGTTCCTGCCTGCTACCAACCCCTGCGGTTTTGGCCGGCGGTCGTTTTGTCGGACGTCGGCTCTCTTCTGTTGGCCTGGTCCCTGAGCTAAATTTGAAAAGTTTTGTCTGTTTGATGGTTTTATTTTATATTTTTGATTGTTTATAACCAAGGAGTATTAAATTTTAATTAAAAATATGAACCAAAATCTATTATCTCAATTGCTCGGACCAAAATTAGTCCAGCCTAAATTAGACGAACGTTGGTTAGTCAGACCGTGAAAATTTTGTCCTCCAAGCCGGCTTCAAGTTCAGTCGCCGTTACTCTGGCCAAACTTGGTTTTCCTAAAGTCCAAGCTGTGAGAAGGCGTTGGCTGGCTGTCAATCTCTGGCTGGAAAGCCTCAGGTCAGCGGCTAAAGAGCTACCCTAAATTCTCGCTGGACAGGCAAAATCCCAACCGGCCTGAGAAAAGATGACCAAAGAGGCCCAGCCGCTTTCGTCCCTAAATTTTGGCTGGAAGTTTTACTGGATTAAGTTGAAGGCGCTCAAAAACGGTGGGTCAGGCTCAGATTTCTGGGAATTTTTATCTTAGGACTTGAGTAAAGATATTAATTTACTATATTTAGCCTTTTAAATAAAGAAATATCTTATCAAAAAATTGATAGACTATAAAAATTTTAATTAATTAATCAACTAAGTCCGAAGCCCCGACAGGGGGATAATTCAAGCCGGAAATGGTTTAACTAAGGAAATAGATGTTTAAGAAGCGGCAATTGACTGGTTTTAAAGCGGGCCCAGCCGGAATTTGGTCAGGGCGATACTCAGCACATTTTGGTGAGTTTATCCTGGTTTTCAGGCTTTATTTTTTTTGACTCTGGGGGCCGGAGTTGTTTTGGTCATAATTTATGACCGTCAATCACTTCAATCATGGTCAAGACCATGAGAAAAGGATTTAACATGAAAAGTATCAAAGGCCAGCCGGGCTTACTGATAGGGAAGTGCTCTGATTTAGGGCCGCAGTTGGAGATCAAGCTCAACATTGAGCCTAAAAAAACTAATGGTGAAAAAAAACCAGCCAATGGGGCTGAAAGTTCTTTAAGAATCAATGTTGGCGGCGGCGGAGAGACGGAGCGCAGCCAGGGCATGCTGCCCAGCATTAATAACCTTTTCAAGCTTGGTCAGACCGAGGGCCGCCTGAATGGCTTTGACTTGAAACCTGTTATCGTTGGTGACTACTCCTTAAGGTACTGCAATAAGGAGCAAACTAAGGCCCAGCTCCTGCTCCGTCTGCCTTCCGGCCAAAATTTTATCTTTGGCAGCATGGGGCCGCATGTCCGCAATGTGACGGAGCACCTCTTGGTTAATTATAGTCTGAGCGTCCAAGAGTGCGTCAAGTCTTTTAACATGTTACCTGAGGAAGTCAGGCGGGCTAAAAAATTACTTTTTGAAACCTTTCGAGCGGCCACCGTCACTGAGCTATTGTTTAAGCTGACTTCCAAAGCCCCTAAGCTTCCTAAGGACCCGAGGCTCAGTGCGGTGGAGTTTGGGATCTTAGAGCAGCTCAGCCAAGGGATACGGCCGAATCAAATCGCTGCCAAGGACGGGCTCCCCCGTGAATGCATTCGAGGCCGGATCCAGGTTCTGATCTGTAAGTTGTCAGCCGTCAACATTAATCACGCTCTGATTATGGTCCTAGAGAGAGCCGGCCTTTTAAAGACCAATGCAGAGATCTTCGACGATTTCCATATTGTCCAGTCCCTGATTGCTCACGGCCAAAGCAATTATGACGATGAGCAGTAAAAATCAGGTCCGGAAACAGCCAACGGCCGGCTTTATTAAGCCGGCCTCTTTAGAAATCCAAACCCCACCCGAAGTGAGCTGGCTTCAGGGGCAAATAGGAAGGGAAAAAGATGATTTTCTATAATGACAAAGCCCAGCTGTTGATAGGGCAAACCACAATCTTAGGCTGCAGCGCCTCCATTTTTGTCGAGCTGGCTTTTAAACCCCCAGGCGATAGCATTTCTCAGTCCGTTCCAGCTGGGCAGCCAGAGGCGGCCGCCTCTTCCGGCTTGGCTGAACAGGACTGCTCAGCCAAGCAGCCAGGGCCAGGCGGAGAAGCCGGCTCCCATGGGCCGGGCAGCTTTCAAGACTGCTTAAGTCCACCTGAGTCAGCCGGCCATCAAGATGACCAGGGAAGATTGGCCGCGCCGGTTAAAGACTTTCTCCATGGTCGGGTCAAAATCACTCAAGACCGCTGCGGCAATACCAATATAATATTGTCGGCTGATGTTGAGAGCGAAGCTACCGTCCAAGCCAAAGGCCAATTATTAAGGTTCTTGTTCGGCCACGATATGGTTTCTATTTTATCGTACATTTTCTACAATCCACTCGCCTCCCCGGAAGAGGTCGGTCAAAAATTGGGATTGTCGTTTTGGGTCGTTAATAGGAAGCTCTCTATAGCCCTGAAGCATTTTCGGGCGGCCAACAAAAACCAGCTTATCTTCAGACTCAAAAGCAAAACCGAGTATCTGCCTGAACTGACGGAGCTCAACTGGATTGAGAACTCCGTCTTGAGGTTTTTTTCTCAGGGTTTTAATGAGACCGATTCAGCCATTTTTGTCGGTATGACGATGTCCGGTCTTAAGGCCGCCCGCCGGCGCATCTGCTCCAGGCTCGGCGTGTTGAACCTCAAACAGGCCATGCTCCTGGCTTTGGAGAGGGCCGGTCAACTCCGGGATTTCAGTGAGCTCTTCGAAGGGTGTTTCACGCCGAGTCGTCGATCTGGGGCTGCCCAGCCGACCAGCCCGGACCGGAATTCTGGCCAGTAGACTTGGGGAAAGATGTGAAGCTGGCTAAGATGCCCCTTGGGGGAAAAATTATAAGGTCAGCTTTATGACGAGTCCGCCCGGGGCCCTCTTAAGATTTGCGCTACGGCCCGTTTGGCCGAAACTAACCAACGGGTTAAACCCGTTTAAAATATAAAATTGGCTGCTGCTCAGGCCGATTGGCGAGCTTTCAAGTGAGGCTCGTTTTGACGTAGCCTCAAGCCTCGCTTCCGAAAACCGGTAGCGGGGCTTTTTGCTGGCCAAGAATTTGGCGTTATTATCCAAAAATACCCCAATGTGCCAAAAAGCGGCCAGGCTCAAAAAGACTAAAGATTAAATTAGGGCCGGGATAAACCGGTAATGGTTGGGGGATGATTCTCTGGGGCCAGCAGTCAGCTGGCTAGAGGGGAGGGCGCCAGGGCAGATGTTACCAGGTAAGACTGGGCCAAAATAGCGACAAAATAAACCGTTAGTTTTCAGAGCAAACAGTTTTCCAAGATTTCATACTCTAAAGGGCACTTGTCCAATAACGGTCAAGGCCACTTTTACAATATAGCGGCCGGTCCAGTCCTCAGCCCGGTGAAACAACCCAGCTGCTCAGAGGTGATAGCTTAGACAACACCGCACGGGGTTCGTCAAGGGCGCACGACATACTCGCAGGTGGTTATCGTCCGTCGAATCAGGCACCGGGCCGCTCAGCGGTAACTCCCACCAGAGACGGGCGTATCTGTTTGAACATTGATTATCTAGCCCAAATGGTTTTATCCGAAACGCTTCCCCCACATCGGCGGTAGATTTGCGAAGAATCAACCGTATTTATCTACAGAACCTTTCGGCGTCAATATTTCGGGGTGTTCGATTTCAAGTAGCGCCAAGTCTGCATCGGCAGAAATCAACCCGTCAACGTCCTCAATGATAGCCGGAACACACAATTGGCAAGTCCTTCGCATCCCGAATTTTGGTATACTGAGATTGGTCGATCATCTTTTTTCCAACTGTTCACATTTGGGAGTACAATGATCGCAGCTGTCCAAGAAAAAATCAAGAATCCACGGTAGCTTAGGAAACTAATGTTTTACGGGCCTAAGAGTGCGGCCATTAACTATGCACAATTAATACGATAAAAAGAATTATGTTTAGAAAATACTATCTCGGTACTATAGCCCATGGAAAATTCGGGAGCATGTTTGGCTTGTATAACTAGTACCTTGTAATATTCAAAATGAAGGATAAAGGCGCCTCAACTTTATCCTTGCATCAGAGGTCGTGAAATGCCAATTGATCTTAGCCAATCTATTGTTTCTGTCGTTTTGCCAAGC
>JAISWF010000137.1 GCA_031271165.1 Deltaproteobacteria bacterium | reverse complement strand
AAGAAGCTAAACATTTTATGCCAAGCTTGTGTTAGTTTTCATAATCCATCTGGGGAGTTTACTGTACATGGTTCTTCATATTATAACAGTTTGTATATTGTGTAGCAGAGGGATCAATTCAAGGAGAGTGATATGGGTAGGTCATGTAGCACACATGTGAGAATGAGATATGTGTACAAAGATTTGGACAGAAACCGTGAAAGAATGAGACCACTTTGGAGACATTTGTGCAAATGGATTTTAAAGATATAATTTGGGGGGGTTTGGACTGGGTTTGTTTGTGTTGGTGTGAAGTCGTGATGGGCATGTGGGAAGACAGTAGTGAGCCCTGAGGTACCATAAAGAGCAGGTATCTTCCGTACTTCCACAGGGACCATAAGTTTCTCAGGAAGGCCCCTGCACTGTGAACTTAATACATTGCAAGGTTGTGAAGTCTGTAGAGAAGAACTCTGTACAGAGCAGCTGATATGGGTTAGATGTAATGAAAAACAGACACAGCAAGGAGTGCATACACTGTTTCATGTATGGTGTTGTAGAGCCGTGGCTGATAAAAGATATCATGGCTTTACAGGACTCTACAAATTCAGAGACCGTGTTAGTGGGGCCATGTGGTGCGATATACCCAGCAAGTCATGATGCAAACCAGGCCGTGAATATAAAAGTTGAGGAAGTCTCAGACGCACAAGAGGAAGTGGATCCTGTGGGAATAACAATTCAGGAAATAAAGGCTGAACCTGAGGTGAGCTCAGTGTTTCTGTATGTCCACCGTTAGGCAGATATCACAGATATGCAGAAATGCCAATTGTCTTTCTCATCTCCATCTGTCTGTCTGTCTGTCTGTCTGTCTGTCTGTCTGTCTGTCTCTGTCTGTCTGTCTGTCTGTCTGTCTGTCTGTCTCTGTCTGTCTCTGTCTGTCTCTGATATTCTGCGTGGTAAGAATTTTCGATGTTGATGGAGGCTATGTAATAGGCCAAAAGGATTATTTCATTGGCATGGAGCTCTGTTGAGTATTTCCTGGTAAGGGTCTCGCCTGTTCCCAAAAGGCCCGATTGGATTAGCCGGGTGATGAAAGTTCCGGTTCCGGTAAATGGATCGAGGATGTGGACATTTTCATCAGAAATGCTGCGGCCAAATTCTTTTTCCAAAACTCCGGCAACTGAGTTAATGATAAAATCAACCACCTCCACCGGAGTGTAGACTATGCCAAGCTTTTCAACCGCTTTGGGCATAGCGATTTTGAAAAAATTGTCATAAAGCTTGACGATGATTCTTTGTCTGGCCTCAGGTGTGTCAATCCCGGCGACCTCATCTTTGACAGTCTTGTAAAATCTCGACAAGGTCACCCGGTCCTTCTCCAGGCCTTGGTCTTCTAAAACATTGATCATAGACTCCAGCGATTTGGAAACCGGGTTACTTTCTACGAAAGAATGGTTTTCAAAGAGAGCTTCAAAAACTGGCTTGGTAATAAGGTGCTGGGCCAGCATTTCGATAGCCTCGCCGGCATCGACCGAAGGATTTAAGGTCTTTCGCAAGCCTTCCAAAAATCGTTCAAATTCTTCTTTATGGGGACCCTCCTGACTAACAACCTTGGTTATGCGTTTCTTGAAGCCCTCAGCAATCTTGGCTACATCTGCAGCCCACTGAAGCATGTCATCTTTGAAGCCGACCTTTTTTACCAGCCGGGCATAGATCACCTTACGGATGGCCATGTCCTGCTGACGGCCCTCAATTAAGATATCCGGGAGCTTCTGACCTGCCTTTTGCAAACCCTCATGGTCCTGGCGGTCAGGCTTGGCGATGCCGCCTATGAGAATAGAGCCTCCGCCATCGGGCTTAAGCTCGTTAAACTGGATCTTGTTAATGGTGGCTTTAAACCGATCATCGTGGGATTTAAGGGCGTTTAAGACCGTCCAGACCACTTCAAAAGTTTTGTGGTCCTTTAAGGCCTCCTCTGGTTGGACATATGAGGGGACTACGACAGGGATGATGATATAGCCAAACTTTTTGCCCTCGGCCCTTCTCATGACCCGTCCGACTGACTGAACCACTTCGATCTGGGAGTTTTTGGCTGAAAGAAAAAGAACGGCATCAAGGGAAGGCACATCCACACCTTCACTCAGGCACCTGACATTACTGAGGATCCGACACTCCATAGGGTTATCAGGGGTCGCCTTGAGCCAGGCCATTTTTTCATCCCTGGTGGCGGCTCCCATGGTTCCGTCAATATGGTCAGTATTGAGATCAACCAGTTTTGAGCTGTCTGGCGCGTTAAAGTGGTGACTCCACCTGTCTTTGATTTGGTTAAATAAGCCGCTTATGATTTTTGACTTGGCAATAGTTTGGCAAAAGGCCACCGCTTTGCGCATGGGACCAGGATCAACCACACTTAAGACCTTGCCCTCAATATCCATATTCTTGGATAAAGCGTTAAGGCAACCTATGAGCTTGGTGATATCGTCGGTGTCGATCTCTTTTTTGCCATCAGCTACGTCAGCCTGGATCGCATCGGGGATGTCCCGTCGGTTGACCGTGAGGACTAAGACTTTGTAGTCTGATAAAAGTCCTTTATCCACTGCCTCCCCGAAGCCCAGGTGATAAATCTCAGGGCCGTAAAGGCTCTCATCGTCCATGGAACAAAGGGCCACCGAAAGTTCAGCTGCTTTGGACTTTACGTCCGAGTGATAAACTCTGGGAGTAGCCGTCATGTAGAGGCGCTTTTTTGCTTTGATGAAAGAATCATCGTGGACTTTGACAAAGGCGCTTTCATCCTCACCCTGAAGCGTGATTCCGGTGGTCCGGTGGGCTTCGTCGCAGATTATAAGATCAACAGTCTGGTTGGCCGTCTTAAGGGCCTCTGAAACCTTCTCAATAGACTGGTAGGTTGAAAAAATGACCTGGAGCCGTTCGGGGTGTTTTCTTTGGCCCGATTCCAACTGCTGGATGATTTTCGAAACTTTAGTTGTAGCCGGCAGAGCCAGGTCTTCTATCCCTGAGCTGTCATTGTCATCATTTGAGGTTGTTTTGCTTCTTGAAACATCGGCGTCAGAGCAGACGCATACCGCATAGAAAGGTTTAACGGCATCGGCCGACCATTCTCTCAGCGTTTGCCCGATCAAGGCAATGGAGGGGGCCAAAAACAAGACCAGGCCATGGCCCTGGGTTTGGTTCTCAGCGATTTTAAGCGCTGCGAAGGTCTTGCCGGTGCCGCAGGCCATGATGAGTTTGCCGCGGTCTTGAGAAATAAAGTGTTTGTAAGCGGCCTCCAGGGCAGTTTTCTGATGAGGCCGAAGGACTTTTTTGTCCAATCTGGCCTTGTCACCGAAAAAGCCCAGATCCAATTTCTCCCAATCGACCGGAGCTGTTTGGAGATCAGAGAGGCTAATTCTGAGACATTCAATAGTCTGATTCTTTAGCTCATTTTCGGCTTCTGAGGTCCAGTTATTGGTGGTCGAAATCCAAAGCCGGAGAGCAAATACTGAATCTTTTCCGTCTTCGTTTTGGAAGTGCTTGCCAGTAACCCCAAAAAAACTGTCCAGAACCTTTTTATCAATGAGGGCCCCAGCCTGATAGCATTTACATTGGACAGCCCAGTAAGTGTCGTCCTCGGTTTTGACGATCAGATCAATGCCGATATCTTTCCCCGAGGGGCTGATGTTTTGGTTAAAAGGGCAGTCCTTCCAAAGCCAAACTTTGGTAAACTTTTGATCATAGACTGGATAGGTTTTAAGAAAGTTGGCCATGAGCCGCTCAAAATGGCCGCCTTTTTCATAATCGCTCAAAGATTGAGCCCGGTATTTTTCCAGTATATCGGTAAAATTCATTTAATTATTTAACCTGTTTTCTTATTTTTAACATGGGTTTATCAGAAGCATATGTTAGCCAGCAGCATATCCAGCCGAGCCTTCCGGTAATCATTGAGATAAACGCTAGGGAGAAAATTTGGCTGGAGAGGCGGTAATTGCTGGTTAGTCCGGCCGCAGGGGCCGTCTTAACCCGTAAGGGTCGATTTAATACAGCGGATTTTCTTTAAAGTAAGTTAAGCTTTTTAGCAGGCCATTGAGATTGTGGTTTTCCAAAGTAAAAGAGGGCGGGGCAATATACTCCGCCAAAAGACTCCAGATTTTTGGCAGATCGAGAGCTCCTTGACCGAGTCCCAGATGTTGGTCGCCGCTGCCGTCGTTGTCGTGGAGGTGTAGGTGAGTAATGCGTTCTCCGGCCATTTCCAGCCAAGTTTCCAAGTTGTCCCAGTGCCGCCCCATGGCGTAATGAAACCAGTGTCCGAGGTCAAGGCACATGGCGGCTCGGGGGGTTAACAGCGAAATAACGCTCAGGATAGCCAAAGGCGAGTGCTCTTTGGTGTTTTCCAGGTATAGATAGGCCGGGGATGCATCTAGGACGGTCAGCCAAAAAGTTGCCGAATGGCTCAGAAAGGCCGGCGATGGCACATGGAGGGGCCCGTCCAGAGAATCATTTTTAAAGGTGGTGTGATCTCCTGGGTGGCTGACCGAGTGGTAGCGGCTGTCAAAGGCGACGTGTCCGATCAAGTGGTCAGGCTCATAAAGGGCCGCCGCCTCCAAACACCTCAAGAGTTCGTTGGACTGGTTCCCGTCGATATCAGCTTTTCCAGGGTCAAAGGCATGAAAGGGCAGGTGAATGGCGCAGCCCGGCAGTTCTCCGTAAATTATTTCTGATAGATTCCGATGCTGGGCCAAGGTCAGTCTATCCCAGCCATATTCAAAGTAAATTTCAGCCCGGAGCCCGTTTTTGGCCAGGGCCTGAAAGTGCTCGTCACGGTTTCGGATGGAGCGGAAATAGACGGTGGCGTAGGCTCGGTCGTATTCGGACAGCACTTTCCGTTTCCTTCAGCCAGCCGGTGAGGCGTGGGTCGCAAGGGGTGGTATCTTCAGGAGCTCAGGTGTTTAAGGGCTTCTTTGACGATGGTTCCGAGATCCGGCTCTGGGCCTTGGCCGGCGATGGCCAGGCGAACAGCTTTTTCGGCTTCGGTTCTGGTGTAGCCCAGGTTTATTAAGGCCATGACGGCTTCTTCGCGTCCGGTGGGCTGAGTGGCAGCGGTGGGGGTTCCCTCCGGCCAAGACGATAGTCCGGACAGTCTGGGGGCCTTGTCTTTAAGTTCAACGATGAGACGTTCGGCAGTTTTGGTTCCGATTCCTTTGATGGCCGCTAGCCTTGGCAAATCCTGGGCCATCAAAGCCCGGCCCAGTTCGGCCGGTTCCATAGCCGAGATAATGGTCAGGGCCAGTTTGGGGCCGACCCGGGAGACGGAGGTGAGGATGTCAAAACTTTCTCGCTCTAACGGGGTCAGAAAACCGAAAAGATCCCAGCTCTCCTCCCGGATAATGAGTCTGACCAATAAGGTTACCTCAGCGGGGGGAGCGGGTAGAGACAGGAAAGTTGACAGTGGAGTCTGAAGAACCAAACCCAGCCCTCCGGCTTGGACCACTACCCGTCCGCTGGTTTTTTCCAAAAGCTTTCCGGTGATCCGGTCAATCACAGTTTATTCTCCAATCGTAACCCTAAGTTTTTGAGGTCAGACTCAGAAAGTCTTCTCCAGCTCGAACCGCGGCCCCGGCCAGCTGAGGCCGAAGCTAAAGACATTGGGCCGGAGTTGGGCAGGTTTTCCTGGCCGCAATGGCAAATGGCTACGGCCAGGGCGTCAGAAGCGTCGGCGCTAAGGGGGTAATCAATGGACAGGATTTTTCCGACCATAAAGGCCACCTGGCTCTTTTCAGCTCGGCCGGAGCTGGCCACGGCCAGCTTAACCAGCTGAGGGGCGTACTGGTATATGGGAAGCTCGGCCAAAGCCGCAGGCAGGACGGCTGCCGCCCTGGCCTGAGCCAGTTTTAAAGCCGAGTTGGGATTTTTATAGGTAAAAACATCCTCCAGAGCCATGACCGTAGGCCGGTAGGTTTCAATGACCTCGGAAATCGACCTAAAGATTGAAGCCATCCGGTTAAAAAGGGGCCAATCGGGATTAAGGACCAAGCGGTCGGCTTTGATCAGAGTAATTTTTCCGGCTTTTTGAGAAACCAGACCGTAGCCGGTATAAAGACTACCGGGATCGATTCCCAAGATTAGTTGTCCGGCCGACTGAGGTCCGCCAGAGCCTGAAGGAGTCAGGTTAGCATTAGTCATCAATGAGTTCGGCCGCTGATTCATCGGAAAAGTCAATGTTACTCCAGACTTTTTGGACGTCGTCGAGATCGTCTAATGAATCCAACAGCTTCATCGCCGAGGTGAGCTCTTTGCCAGCCAGCTCAAGGTTGGTTGAAGGAACGTAGGTCAGTTCGGCCGTCGAATAAACCAGTCCGGCTTTGTCAAAGGCTTCTTTGACCACTTCCAGATCGGCCAAGCTGGTTTGGACTTCGACCGAGCCGCCGGAAGAGGAAATATCTTCGGCCCCGGCGTCTAAGGCCACTTCCATGGCCCGGTCTTCGGTCACCGTACCGCCTTCAAAAATAATGGAGCCTTTTTTGGAAAACATCCAGGCCACCGAGCCGGGTTCACCAAGGTTGCCGCCGTGTTTGCTGAAAGTGTGACGGACTTCCGAAGCGGCCCGATTTTTATTTTCGGTCAGCACCTCCACCAGGACGGCGGCTCCACCGGGGGTGTAGCCTTCGTAGAAAAACTGCTCGTAATTGACGCCATCAAGCTCACCAGTGCCGCGTTTGATGGCTCGGTCGATGTTGTCCTTAGGCATGTTGGCGTTCTTGGCGGTTAAAAGCGCAGTTCGCAGCCTGGGATTGCCAGTCTGGTCGCCCCCACCCTCCTTGGCGGACATGGTGATCTCTTTGATGAGGCGGGAAAAAAGCTTGCCGCGTTTGGCATCGGCCGCCCCTTTTTTGTATTTAATGGTACTCCATTTATTGTGTCCAGACATGCCAAAACTCCTTAGATTACCGGGAAAGACCATCTTCCCCGGCCCAAGGCCGGGGAAGAATTTTAGAGCATCGCTAAAAGCGGGAAAACCAAAATGGCACCAACAAGGCGACTTAAAAAGATGGAGACTACTGGGCCTCGGTGAGTTCAGGGCTGTTGACCGCCGGTTCAGTGGCCGTCGGGGACGCTCCAGCTTCAGGCTGGACGGTTTCTGGGGCAGCGGCCGTCCCAGAAACATCTGGAGCCGGCTGGCTGGAACTGGCCGCACCTTCTGAAGCCGGAGAGGCGCCAGCCGGCGGAGCCAGCTCAGAGGCAATTTTGGCTTGGAAATCCGGCCAGGCTTTGTCCAAAACGGGATCGTTTATCTTGACCTCGGCCGCCTTTCTGAGACTGGTGACCTTATTGCGGACGGCAAAATCGATTTTGCCGTCGGTCAGGTATTCGACGATTTCCGGCCGCAGCTGCTCAAAGGTAAAGACTCCAGCCGGCCTGGTTTCCAAGACCTTGACAATGTGAAAACTAAAGGGCGACTCAACTAAACCGCCGACCTCGTTGGGCTTAAGTTTGAACAAAACATCCTCAAGCTCGGCAAATCCGGTCGACCCGCGAGTAACCCAGCCCAGCTTCCCGTTGTCAATGGCCGTCCGGGTGGGCTGATCCATGTTGAGTTCAATCAACTGTTCAAAATCAGCTCCCTCGGTGGCCTGTTTTAAAATTTCCTCAGCTTTAGTCTTGGCTTTGGCTTTAGCCTGGTCATCGTTCTGACCGGTGCCCATGGGGACCGGAATCATGATCTGAAGAGCCCGGACCTGATCTTCATGTTTGGCTATGTCGGGGTGGGCATCGTAAAATTCCTTGGCTTCTTCCTCGGAGACCTTGGCTTCCGACAAAAAGGCCAGATCCCGCCAGTTGGAAACTGTCATCCCTTCCCGAACCTGGCGCCGCAGATCTTCCATTGATAACCCGAAGGCCTTTAGCGACATCTCAAATTCCTGCTGGCCGCCGCTGGAACCGATTATCCGTTCAATGGCTTCGTCGATTTCCGTTTCAGTGGGTGCGAATCCTGTTTTAACGGCTTCATTGATGGCGACCTGCCGGGTGACCAGGTTTTCCAAAATTTCCAGGTTAGATTCCAGAGCGGCTTTCTCAGCGTCTTCGCCCTTGGCTGTGGGATCGCCTAAGGCTCCGCTTTGGGCCCTTAAGGTGACCTGATTGTCAAAGTCCTGCTGCAAAATAGCTGCGCCATCAATTAAGGCCAACACCTTGGGTGCACCAGCCGCAGCGGCTGGTGCTGTAGAATTGGCGGTCGGAGTTGCTGTCGGCGCAGCAGCGTCAGATGGGGCGGTAGCCGGAGTTTGGACGGCCGAAGCCTGAGTTTGGGCGGCTGTGGGAGCGGCCGGCGGGTCGTCTCCGCAGCCGGCCAGAACGCTGGGCAGAAACAAAAGCAAGACCAGCAGGGTCAGCCGAAAGTTGGCTGCGGCAGCGTGACAGAACGTTTTAGAAAATAAATGCGAAAAAGTCATCTAATTATACCTACGTGTTATTTTGGCCAAAAAGCCAGATGAAAAATAGAAGCCAAAAGACCATAAAATTGATAATAAACCGCCAATATAAAATGTCCGGAGTAAAACGCTTAAAAAAAATAATAGCTTCAAAGTCGGATTGGTTATTCGGTCCGGGATTGGGTATTTCTTTCATTTAAGCGGTTTTTGAGGACCTCAAGTTCTTGATAAGCGCTTATAATGTTGCGGCTGATAATTTCGTTGGACTGCCTGATTTCCGAAAGTTGAGCCAGGTATTCATCGCGCAGGGTCAGCATGTTGTCATATTCGCTCCGGTTAAAGCTGCAGGCCGAAAGGAGAGAAATGGACAGGACAATCAGGGGCAGAACCCATTTCATATAAAAAAACTCCTGAAAAATATTGAGGACCATAGTGCTCAAGAACGAAGGTCTTAGTTTTAAGTGTTTTAATAAAAGTCTTCTGGTTATGATAAATTATTGACTTTATCTCGGTTTATTAAAAAACAGTTCTGTTTAATACTGAAAATAAATAAAAGGCAGGACCCCATCCGGTCCGAGTTTGATGATTATTATAACCCAGAAAGCCGACCATAGCGACAGGACCAGGATATTCATTTTGGCCTGGAGGTCGAAAAAAAATCGGCTGATACTGCCACCAACCTTTTGACCGAACAAGGTCAAAAAGACGAGAACCCAGGCCAGAACCGGGGCCCCCAGGCCTGGCCGGGTGGGGTCAAAAGCCAGACGAGCGATATCGGCCGCTCGCTGGAAGCTTTCGGCCCGGAAAAGAATCCAAGTAAAGCTTACAAAATTAAAAGTTAAAAGAAAACAAATAAATTTTTTAGCTTCCGGCCAATTGGGCTGAGGAATCTGCCAGCTTTTAAATCCGATGGCTTCCCAGGCCCGAAGGCGTCTGATTCTGGCGTCCCGAACCAAGTGGGTAAAAGCCAGGACCAAACCGTGGACCAAACCCCAGACTAGGTACCTTAAGTGGGCTCCGTGCCAAAGGCCGCCTAGAGTCTGGGTGATCAAAAGATTTAAAAATCGCGCCCCTTTTTTGGAGCCGCCTAAAGGCAGATAAAGGTAATCCCGCAGCCATGACGACAGCGAGATATGCCAGCGCCGCCAGAAATCGCGAATATTGGTGGTCAGATAAGGGGAGTCGAAGTTAATTCCTACCTCAAAACCGATCAAAAGCCCCACCCCGCGGGCCAGATCAGAATAGCCGGAAAAATCAAGATAAATCTGGGCCGAGTAGCCGTATATTCCGGCTAAGACCCCTAGAGCACTGTAACTTTCCGGGACCTGGAAAACGCCTCGGACGATGTGTTCGGAAAGATAGCTCGACAGAGCAACTTTCTTAAAAAGCCCTGACAGGATTAAGACCAGGGCCAGATTCAGGTCGGCCGATTCAGGTTTGGTTTTTTTCAGCTGGTCTTTAAATGGCTGGAATCTTTGAATGGGTCCGGAGAGAACGGTTGGGAAAAAAGAGACGAACAAACAGGTCTCTAAGAGGGTCGGCCGATAGCTGTCAGGTTGGCGGTATCGGTCGATGGCCAGTGACAGGCCCTGGAAAGTAAAAAAAGACATCCCCACCGGATAAACGATGTCTGGCAGAGTCAGCAATCCATCCAGCCGCAAGCCCAGACTTTCGGCGGAGGTGAAAAAAAACTCGAAGTATTTAAAAAAAGCCAAAAGGCTTAGACAAAAAGTGATGTCAGCGGCCAGAACCATCTTGCGGTAAAAAGGGCTGGCCTCAACAGTCATTCGACTGGAAGCGGCCCAGTTAGCTAAGGCTACCACCAACAAAAGAGGCACAAATTTGGGGGCCCCGAGTAAGTAGAAAATCAGGCTGGCTAGTAAAAGGAAAGGGGGATAGGGGGTAATCATGGCCCGGAGGCGCCAGTTGAGCAGAATTACAAAACCCAAAAAAAGGGCAAAATCTAAGCTTGTAAAGGGCATGGACCTTCCAAAAAACGCGGGTCTAAGCCGCAATTATTTAACGGCGGCCAAAAAAAATAAAAAAATCAAAATGGAAATGTCGGGGAGAAAAAAATAAGAGAAAAATCCAACCCATTAAATCAAAAAAACCCCCTATTGGAGGAGGTTTGATGATTACCCAATGGCAAATAAAGCTGGAGGCGGCAGGCGGATTCGAACCGCCGATAACGGTTTTGCAGACCGTCGCCTTAGCCACTTGGCTATGCCGCCTCACCTCCGACGGCGCATGGCCGCAAGGTTATAAAGCTTTATGATGTTAGCAAAAGTACCCCTCTATGTCAACGTCCGTTTTACCTGTCCCATAACCTGGAAAAATCTAGTGATAAGGGTCAAAATTTCTTGATAGTTGTCTTGATGATGAAAATCCGGTTCTGACTTAACGATTTTAGATCGGCCGCAGCCTTTGTGCCGGCCGCCTTTGGCGGTTCTCCAAAGGCGGCCCTCCACCAGCCCAGCCGGCCGGTAACCAACTAAGGTTAAGTCAAAGCCAAAGCTTGGCCGACTTAAAAACTCGGCCGGTTTAAAGGCTAGGCCGGTTTAAAAAACCGGCCCTAATTTAAAACTTTAAGGATGAAAGGCGGTCGGCCGCTTCCTTCAGACGGGGTTCTTCCTGGACCAGGGCAAAGCGGACGTAGCCCTCCCCTGAGGGCCCAAAACCGTTGCCGGGAGTGGCCACCACCCCAACTTCGTTTAAAAGCTTGGAAGCAAAATCGGCCGACTTCATGCCTTCGGGGACCCTGACCCAGACATAAAAAGTGTAGTTGGTCTCAAAAACCGAAAGCCCGGCCGCTTTGAGGCCGGCTGTTAAAACTTGGCGGCGTTTTTGATAGAGCTGGCCCATGGCCACGACTGGTTCTTGGGGACCGTTTAAGGCGGTGATGCCGGCTAACTGGACGGCCTGGAAAACGCCGGAATCAACGTTGCTTTTAACCCTCCCCAAACCCTGGATGAGAGTTTCATTGCCAACCGCCCAGCCAAGGCGCCAGCCGGTCATGTTGTAGGTTTTGGATAAACTGTGAAATTCCACAGCCACATCTTTAGCCCCGGGTATTTCCAAAATGCTCACATGGGGTCGATTCAGCCAGGTGCATTCGGAATAGGCGGCATCGGAGGCGACAATTAGGTTCCATTTCTTAGCCAAAGCTACTAATTCAGTATAAAATTCAACGCTGGCTGCGGCTCCGGTGGGATTGTTGGGATAATTTACCCAGATTATCTTGGCTTTATCCAATGTTTTTTCGTCAATAGCTTTTAAATCAGGCAAAAAACCGTTTTTTTCCAAAAGAGGCATAAAAACGCTTTGCCCGCCGGCAAAAAGCGTTCCGCTGCGGTAGACCGGGTAGCTGGGCTCCGGGACCAAGACCAGATCGCCGGGATTGACAAAGGCTAGCGGAAACTGGGCCAAGCCCTCTTTGGAACCGATCAGAGAACAGACCTCGGTCTCCGGCTTGAGTTCCACCGCGTGACGGCGAAAATACCAATCGGCGACTACATTGCGGAAGGTGTTCATGCCAGAATAGACTGGATACTGGTGGTTGGAGGGATCTTCAGCCGCTTTGGCTAAAGCCTCGATTACGTGGGACGGGGTAGGACGGTCGGGGTCCCCGACTCCGAGATCGATTACGTCCACGCCACGGCTTTTGACCTCGTCGCGAATTCGGTCAAGCTCTTTAAACAGGTATGGGGGCAGAGCCTTGAGGCGTTCGGAGAACTCGAAAGGCATTATTGTTCCTCCTTTGATTGGGCGGATTTTAGTTTTTTATTTTTAAAGTCACCCCAAAGTTCGACCGCCATCTCCCGGAGTTTAAATTTTTGGATCTTGCCGCTGGCTGTCAGAGGGAATTGGTCCAAACATTTAACGAATCTAGGAATTTTATAACCGGAAATCAGCGGTCTTAAGAAACTTTTGACCTCACGGACGGTTATTTCGGGGATGTTTTCCTCTTTGATGATAAAAGCTCCCAGCTCCTCACCGTGAAGATGAGATGGAACGGCCACCACAGCCACGTCGCTGACCCCGGGCATGTGGCGGATTGCTTCCTCGACCTCGGTCGGATAAATGTTTTCGCCGGCCCGGATGATCATGTCCTTCCAGCGTCCGGTGATGACCAGATACCCTTCGGGATCGAAGCGGCCCAGATCGCCGGTGTGGAGCCAGCCGTCTTCATCGGTGATAGCCTTGGTGGCTTCAGGGAGGTTGTAATAGCCTTTCATGTTGACGTAACCGCGGACTACCACCTCGCCGATTCCTCCGGCTGGCAGTTCGGCCCCGGTCTCGGGGTCGGTGATTTTTATCTCAACTCCAGGCATGACCTGGCCAACGGTGCCGGTACGTTTATCCAAGCTGTCGCCGATTTTGGTCTGGGTGACCACCGGGCTGGTTTCGGTCATGCCGTAGCATATGGTGATGTCCCGCATGTTCATCCGCTGGATGGTTTCACTCATCGTTTTAATCGGGCACGGGGAGCCGGCCATGATCCCAGTGCGCAAGGTCGATAAATCGAACTTGTTGAAGTTTTTTTGTTCCAAAAGGGTGATAAACATGGTCGGAACACCGTAAATAGCCGTACATTTTTCCTTTTCCACATTGATTAGGATGTCCATGGAGCTGTAAATATCCAAAACGACCATGGCTGAGGCGTGGTTTAAGGCCGCCATGGCCCCGAGCACTAGTCCAAAGCAGTGAAACAAAGGTACGGGCAGGCAAATCCGGTCGCTTTGGGTCAGGCCCTGGTGATAGCCGATCCAATAGCCGTTGGTGACAATGTTTTGGTGGGTTAGCATGGCTCCTTTGGGAAAGCCCGTGGTCCCGCTGGTGTACTGCATGTTGATGATGTCGTCAACCGACAGCGAGTCGGAAATCTTTTTTAGCTCCCCTTGGTCGGCCTCAGAACCTAAGGCCAGGACCTCGTTGTAAGCGAGCATGCCCGGGGGCGGGTTTTGTTCTCCCAAATAGATAACTTTTTTAAGGAAAGGGAGATTGGCCGATGAAAGCTCGTCGGAGGCCGGTTTGGTGACAAGCTCCGGGGCAATTGCGCTGAGGGCCTGGACGTAACTGAAACCTCTAAATGAGTCCATTAAAAACAAGTAGTTTGATTCAGATTGCTTAAGAAGATATTCTATTTCAGCTTTACGGTAATGAGTGTTAACCGTCACCAAAACAGCGCCGATCTTGGCCGAGGCGTAAAGTACGGTCAGCCACTGTGGGACGTTGGTGGCCCAGATGGCAATGCGGTCGTTCTTTTTGACCCCGATGGCCAAAAGGCCGCCAGCCAAACGGTCAACCTCGGCGTTTAGGGAACCCCAGGTGTAGCGGCAGCTGCGGTTAGGGTAGATAAGGGCGTCTTGGTCAGGGTAAGTCTCGGCGTTGCGCTGGAGAACTTGGCCCATGGTCAGATTGACAAGAAAATCGTTGCTCATGAAACTCTGAAAACTCCTGTCGCAAAAGGTTTCAAATATCGGCGCCACTGAGGCGAATGATATTTTGATTCAGAAAACGTCAAAAAGGGGAAAAGAAAAAGGCGGGACCAGTCCGTGGCGACTTAGGGACGACACGCCAGCGAAAATCAGATTATAATCGCCGGACCAAGGTCTGGCAAGTGTAAACCAAACAATTTGGCCTTGGGCTTATAGGATATTGACCGCAAGTTATTTCCGGCGGCTGAGGGCCTGATTTTGAGACTGGTTGGGGCCCCCAAAGAGTTTTAATTAAATTCCTCAACCCGAATCAAATGGACGCCCTTGACCACTTCCAGGGCCTGGGTTTCCTTGACGGCCTCCGAGAGATCCCCAAAGACCGCCCGGTGGGTCAACATGACCAGGTTGACGGTTCCGGTCTGCGGGTTTTGGCCTTTTTGGATGACCTGGGCCAGGCTGATGTCGTGGCGGCCCAAAATGCCGCTGATAGACGACAAGACCCCGGGGCGATCGATAACCGCATACCTTAAATAGTAGGGGGCACTGGTTTGGGTGATGGGTTTTATCATTTCCGACTTCAGGCTCCGCCAGCCCAAAGCCGAAGGACGGTGATCGCTATGGGAATGCCGGGTGGTCCGGGCGACCTCCAATATATCCCCGACTACAGCCGAGGCCGTCGGCATCATCCCGGCTCCCGGCCCGGAAACAAAAATATCGCCGCTGGCGTTGCCCCGGACCATAACGGCGTTCATGGCGCCGCCGACCCCGGCCAAAAGATGGCTGGCCGGAAGCATAACCGGTTGAAGTCTGGCCTCGATGGTTTCTTTTTCGACTAAAGAGCTTACGGCCAAGAGCTTGATGACGTACCCGAACTCGGAGGCAAAGGAAAAATCCTCAGGTTCAAGTTGGGTGATGCCCTCAATGTGGATGTCATCCATTTTGGGGAGGACTCCATAAGCCAGGGCGGTCAGCAAAATCAGCTTGTGGGCCGCATCGTAGCCCATAACGTCGGTGGTCGGGTCAGCTTCGGCGTACCCGGCCTGCTGGGCTTCCTTGAGGGCCGAGTCAAAGGTTAAATGATCCTTGGACATGCGGGTCAGGATCAGGTTGGTGGTGCCGTTTAAAATGCCGTAGAGATTTTGAATGCGGTTGGCCGAAAGGCCTTCTCTGATGGTCCGGATGATGGGAATGGAGCCGGCGACCGCCGCCTCAAACATCACGCAGCGGTTAACCTCTTGGGCTTTTTCAAAAATCTCTGTCCCATGGAGGGCCAAAAGGGCTTTATTGGCAGTGATCACATGTTGTCCGGCCGACAGGGCTTTGAGAACCAAAGTCCGGGCCGGTTCAATCCCACCGATTAGTTCGCAGACTACCTCGATCTCGGGGTTGCCGACCACTTCGTCGGGCTCAGTGGTCAAAAGTCCTTCCGGCGGAGTAAATCGCCTTTGCGCTTGGGGATTGCGGACCACGGCCTTGACCAGTTTAATGGTCCAGCCCAGTTTTTGGGTCAAAAGAGCTTGCTCCTGGGTGACAATCTGGGCCACCCCGGCGCCCACGGTTCCATAACCTAAAAGTCCAATTTTAGTAATCATAGCCTGATTAAATGATTTCCTTTGCAAATTTATTTTAAAAAATCGCTAAAACCAGCAAAGAGTCGATTGAACCAGTAATTGACTGAGTCTTCGTGTTTAGCACTGGCCGGAAAGGGATCTTCATGGCGGTAGGGGTAGGGGAAATCAATTACCTCAACCTTGACTCCCAGATTGCGGCGGCTACCCTGGAGAGTGTTGATAACTTCAAAGGGAGGCACTACTTCATCCTGGGCCAAAGCCACAGCCAAAATTCTGGGGGCCAGGCTCCGAAATTTATCCTCGCGGTAGTTTAGATCCAAGCGGTAGTTTAGCAGGGCCCGAAAGTTGAGACCGACCTCGGTTTGACCCAAAAGCTGGTCCAGCTTTTGGTCGTGGCGTCGGTGGCTGTCAAGGTGTTCGACCAAAAAAGAATACAGTCGCACGTTGGCTTCCGAGTCCAAAATAAACTTGGAAACCGGAGACAGCCGGTTAAAAACCGGGCCCCCGCAAAAGGTCACAAATTTTGACTCGGAAAAAAGGCCCTCCGGGTTGGTCATCATGATGATTTCGCCAAGGAGGGTCCCAATGGAATAGGTGAAAAAATTAATTGAGGCTCCGGTTTTGAAGGCCGGATGAGTTCCGGCCCGGATTTGTCCGGCCACGGTCACCAGATCTTCATAGGACTGGTGACCGGACCAGAAAAAGCGAGCCGGGTCGGCGTGAAGCCTGACGCTGATGGCGGCGTTGGAAAGGGTTGAGCAGATAATGTCAGGAAAAAGTTTTTTGCGGTACCGGCTCACTTTTTGCATGGTCCTGGCATCATGCCAGGTGGACGGGGAGCGGTTCATATGAAAGGCAATGGGAAACAAGACCACCGCTCGGCCAGTTAGTTCGTACAAGCGGACGGCCATGGGCAGATACTTGTCCCAATGGCGCTCGTTAAATCCATGAAGCAGGATTATGGCTCCCTCGGCTGGGTCCTCTGGACCCAGCACATGGTAAAGAAAACGCCGGTTTTCCTCAATGTCATCGTCATCGGTCCCAAAGAGGGTTAAAACATCGGGCGTTTCATCGAAAGCAACCATTTCTTCGGCTAAAGCAGGGTTAATGCCAGGTTCGCCATCGAAGGCGGACGGCGTGTTAGGCGAGGTCAGGGAGGTCTTGGAGACAAATTCATAGTTTTTTAGCGTTAGCCCCTGTTCCAGGCGAAGAACGTCTGGTTCGTAGGTAACATTGTTCTTAAGATATTCGTAAAGCTCAAGATAGTTCATTTATAGTCTCCATAGTCGATATTATTTGATAAAGAAATCTAAACGTAAGGCTTATATTGTTGTCGGCCGAGGTTGCCGGTCGGTTTGGAGTCGGCTCGGAAGGCCCCAAGGCGGTTAAACTGGAAAAGCCAAGTGAACCATAAAGTGAGGTCTAAACTCCCGGCTCGTTCCAAGTCCCAGCTGGAAAAAAATAGGCCCTTAATTATTCTCAAGGGACGGTCAGGGTCAAGTTCAGAGGGACCGGGCTGGGATCGCGGTTAAGTCCTCGGTAAAGAGGATCGCGGTAGCGGGCAAAAGACTGGCGGCAGTCCAGCGCCCACTGGTAACTTCCTATGGTATCGCTGATGGTAACCGTCAGATCGACGGGGTAGTCGACGACAAAGTCTCCGGTTTTAAGGGCGCTTTGGTCATAAACGGCCACTGGGGCTACGGCGATGGATAAACGACCGGAAGAATCGGTCACCCCGCGTCCCTCAGGCGGCGTTACAATGCGGCCAGGCCCGGTCAGGGCCACCTCTACCTGATGGTGAGCCAGGGGGGTAAAGTTGGATTCCCGCTCGAAGGTAAGAAGCAAAAGGCGTTCGGAATAAAGGGGAGCCTCCGGACCAGTCAGGCCGTTGTCAAACTTGGGGGGGGAGGAGCAGCCTGCGGTTGCGGTGGTCAAAGCAGAGGCGATGATCAGGGCCAGCCAAAACCAAATTGTCCTCATGGGGCTATTGATGGAGCCAACAGACCCTGAGGCAATTGAGACCGGGCCCAATGTCCATAGGCCAGCGGCCTGGGTAGTAAAGGTAAAGCCCAGCCGGGCCGGATTTACGGCCGGCCTCTTTAAGCGGCCGTCAAACCCGGGCCGAATCGGCCCGGGTTTTGGTCCGGCTTCAGAAGGCAAGACTGGCCTCACAGTCATTGTCGGAGTTTTTGGCAAAATCGTAGCGGCCTTTCCGGCCAGAGCGCCGGGGACGGCCTTTGGGGTCATGATGGCGCTCGGGGCGGTTTTGGTGGTCGTGGCGGCCATTTCCGCCAAAGCCGTTGTGATTGGTTTGGGGAGCTGGCGGCTGGTAATGTTCGATGGTTTCTTCAGCTAAAGGTAACTCGTGGCCCATCTCTTCCTCGTACAGGCCGCTGGCGACATGGCCGGGTTTGAGGGTTCCGGCCTCGGCCGTGCGTTTGACGATTTCCATTTTCGATTGACCGGGCGAGAGGGCCGGATCGCCGGTGATGACGATTCTGGCTTCGTAGCGTTCTTCGAGGCGGCTGATGTCGAGCCTTTTATAATTGAGAAGATAATGGGCGACGTCGGGGTTGAGGCGGGCTTTCAGAGTACCTAAACCGACTTTGCTCATCATTTGGGCGGCCTGGCGCAAGAAACCCAAAGAGGCACTCTCGGAGGTCTTAACCAGACCCCGCCCCTGGCAGTGCGGGCAGGTGACGTGGTTTCCGGTTTCAATGGGCGGCCGGAGCCTTTGGCGGGTCAGTTCCAAAAGTCCGAATTTGGAAATGGAACTGAAATCAAGTTTAGCTTTATCGGGTTTGGTGGCCTCACGGATCCGCCGTTCGACTTCCCGGCGGTGGCGGTCTTCACGCATGTCGATAAAATCGACCACCACCAGACCGCCGAGGTCTCTGAGCCTGAGCTGACGGGCGACTTCATCGGCGGCTTCCAAGTTGGTTGAAAAGGCGGTGTCTTCTAAATTATCTTGATTGGTGCCTTTGCCGCTGTTGACATCAATGGAGACCAGGGCCTCGGTCGGGGTGATAACGATGGAACCCCCGCTCTTGAGCTTGACCTGATTTTCGAAAATGGTGGCCAGTTGATCTTCAAGCTGGTGCCTTGAGAAAATCGGTCTTTTTTCCTTGTGAAATTTAACTATCTTTTGCTGACCCGGGGCAATGTCTTTGATGTATTCGACCACTTTGGCAAAGGTGGCTTGATCGTCAACTAAAATTTCTTTGACTTCGGTATTGTAATGGTCGCGTAAAATTTTAATGGCCAGATCTTGTTCGCGGTAAATCAGACTGGGGGCCGGGGCTTCCTGAGCCCGACGGCGGATGTCCTCCCAGAGGCTGTGAACCTGAAAGAGGTCCTCGGCCAATTCTTTTTTGCTCCGGTCCATGGCTACCGTGCGGACGATGTAGCTAAGACCGTCCGGAACAGGGAGCTCGTCGGTGATAGTCCGCAGCCGGATTCTTTCACGGTCATTTTCAATACGGCGGCTGATGCCCACGTTGTCGCGGCCAGGGGTTAAAACCACAAAGCGGCCGGCCAGTGAGATATAGGTCGTCAGGCCCGCACCTTTGATTTGAGAGGGTTCTCTTAAAACTTGGACCAAAATGTTTTGGCCTTTTCTCAGGCACCGTCTAATATCGGGGGCTCGTTTGCAGGAATCTTCCAAAAAATATTCCGGGTGGATGTCGGTGAGCTGCAAAAAACCGTTTCGATCATTACCATAATTGACAAAACAGGCCTGAAGGCTGGGTTCGATGTTTTGGATGACCCCTTTGTAAATGTTGGAAAGGCTAAGTTGCTTGAGGCTTGAGTCGGTGTAATACTCCTGCAGCCGGCCGTCGGCATCAAGCATGGCCACCCGACACTCCTCAGGGTCGGCGGCGTTGATAATAATTTTATCCACTTGTTCTCCTCATTGGGATATTTTCGTGTTTTTCGTTAAGGGCGCAACCAGCCGCTGCCTTGGCGGTCCTCGACCCGTCCGGTTTGATGATGGTCAGTGCGCTCTAGGATTTTTAAAATTGTTGACCTGATACATGAAGGCCTCCAAGCGGGCCTGAGTATTGGTCTGACTCTGTCCGTCATAGGCCAGGTTTAAGGCCGGCATGCCTTTAGCCTCTTGGCGCAAGTCTCCGGTCAGGCCGCTGACGACCATGCCGGGCATGCAGGTAAAGGGCATGACATTAACCAGGCCCCTGGCCCCGTGTAGATAGAATTCCAGGCCCTTACCGAGCGATAAGATAGCCTCGCCCTGAAAGGCGCGGTTTAAAAACCGCTCCCCGAGATCGATGACCGAGGCGATGGGCGGTTCTTTGGCGCCGTCCGGGAAAAACCCTTTCCAGGATTTGGCCAGGCGGTTAAAGTCCAGATCCTGGACCAGCCCGGTTAGGGCGGTGGTCATGGTGCGAACCCATTGACCGGCCCTTTTGGCCCGCATGGAATTGACAAAACCGACGTAGAATAACCATTCGGAAAAAGGCGGGGCCACAACTTCCGCCCCCAACTTTTCCAGGCGGAGGACGACCTCCTCATTGGCGAAGCGGTTGTTGCGGACGTAAATTTCGCCCACCAGCCCGACTTTGGGTTTGGTGTTGAGATCTGTGGAGCGGACCGATTCAAAGCGTTCCCGGGCTCTGGTCAGGGCCGCAGTAAGCGCTTTGCGGTTGTCGACTTCCAGAGCTGAGATAACGTCTTTTATGGCCTCGAAGTAGGTTTGGTCGGCCAACCCTGGCGTGGTCTCCCTGGGCCTGACGTGAAGCAGGGCTTTTTGGAGCAGATCCACTGCCACCAAGCCCCGCCAGGCGCCTCTGGAAAGAGCTGTGCCGTTTTTAGTCGACCCGGCCTGGTTAAGGGCCTCGTACATGCCGCCGGTCTGATCGATACTGACCACTTCGAGCTTGTCAAATCCGAGTCTTTTCATAATCAGGTTAGTATATCGACCGTACTGGCCAAAACGGCAGGGCCCGTTGGAGGAAGGCATGAAGAGGGCTGAATTGTCAGGGTCGAATTCCGGCCTTCTGGTGAGCTTGATAAAATCACCCACCGTCAGGACCAACGGGTAGCATTCTTTGCCTGACGTTTGTGAACGGCCCAGTTCGATGGTTTCTGAGTCGCTCTCAGGCAGCGAGACCGCATCCAGGCCGGCGGACCGAAAGGTGGCGGCGATAGCCTGGGTGTGGTCACACATAGGGGGAATGTAAATGGTCTGCCCGCGTTTGGGACCGCGGGAGATCTTAAGGGCCTTGGCCGGGTAACGGGGCACCCGGGCCTGACCGGCCTCACGGGCCTTGCGGGCCCGCAGCGAATCAAGAAAGGCCTCCAGGCGGGTCACGGCACCAACGTCGGAGGAATGTTCGTCGATTTCAATTTCCAGAAAGGGTTTTTTGCCTAGTAAATGTTTGAAAAAATGCAAAATAAAGGAGTCAGGCCCGCAGCCGAAATTGGAAATGTACAGGCCCTCAAGGCGATCGTCAGCGGCAATGGTAGTGGCGGCGGCGGTAATCTTTTGGCCGTAGCGCCAGTAGTGCGACTGGGGCTCGTCGTGAGCCGAGTCCAGAGGAAGAAAATCCATGGGCAGTCCCAGGATTCCCAAGTCGGCGATTTTTTGATTGAGTCGAAGATTAAGACCTGGGTCAAAGCCATTGTAGGGTCTGGCCACTACCACCATGGCCAGATCGTCCGGCCCCAGACTGGAGAGGACCTCCCGGCCTTTGTCGCGGAGTTTTTGCTGGAAATTAGACTGGGCCGCTAAAGCGGCGTCCATGGCTTTTTTTACTTCCGAAGGCGCAATTGAGAGTTTGCTACCAATATCGGTCAGGGAGCGGGCCAGTATTTTTTCGCCCTCGCCGAAAAAAACCGGTCCGGTCAGGAAAAAAGGCTCTTTAAGATCCAAAGCCGAAGAAGCGGTAAAGGCCAGGGTCTGGGCATAGGGGCAGGCGGCGTTGTCGGGGGCACCGGATTGTTGGGAAGCCGGCATGTTGACCATGGAGGGGACAAAAATATGGTCAACTCCGGCGGCGGTAAGATTGACAAGGTGGCCGTGAGCGGCCTTGATGGGAAAGCAAAAATCGGATTCAGTTCTTTCGCAGCCGCAGTGGATGATGGTCTTGTTGCTGGCCTGCGACCAGACCGGCTCGTAGCCGAGACTAGCCCAGAAGACCGACCAGAAGGGCCCGAGTTCGGCAAAAAACATGGTCCGGATTAGGCCAATCCGGCCCCGGCGGGTCAATTGGGGATTACTTAAGGCGGCCTCAAGTTCTGGCGGCGAAAAACAGGCCTGGGCTCTAAAGGCGAACAGATCGGGCCAGCGGGAAGTTTTGGAAGCCCGGCCGCCGTCCTCGTCGTAGCGGTCACAGCGCGAGCCATAGAAAAAGGGGCGGCCGCCCTCAACCGTAACTTTACGAATCTCGCAGCGATTGGCACAGTGACGGCATTCAAAGCTTTTGATGCTGTAGCTGCGGCGGCTGAGATCAAAGCCGACAAAATTTGATTTTTCCCAAGTCCGGCGATCGCGGGCGATCATGGCGGCCCCAACCGCCCCGGTGACGTCGGCGTTGTCGGGAACGGTCACTGGCCTTCCCAGCCGGGAGGCGAAAGCTGCGGCCACCCCTTGGTTGAAGCTGGTGCCGCCTTGGAAAAAGATATTTTGACCCACGGCTCTGGTTTCCACCACCCGGCCCAGATAATTGGCCACAATGCCGTGGCAGAGGCCAGCGGTCAGATCGTTTAGTTCGACCCCGTTTTGCTGGTGGTGAACGAGATCGCTTTCCATAAAGACTGTGCAGCGTTCTCCAAGAGCCACCGGACCGGGGGCCGACAGGGCCAGTTCACCAAATTGACCTTTAATGTCAAGGCCGAGTTTGTCGGCCTGTTCTTCCAGAAAGGAGCCGGTACCGGCCGCACAGGCCTTATTCATCATAAAATCGACGATGACGCCGTCTTGAATGGATATATACTTGGAGTCCTGGCCCCCAATTTCAAAGATGGTATCAACGCTGGGATCGATGGCCACCGCCGCCGTGGCCTGGGCGGTTATCTCGTTGACCGTCATGTCGGCACCCAGGTAGTCGGCAGTTAAATAGCGGCCTGAGCCGGTGCAGCAGACCCCTAAAACGTTGGCTTTGCCGTTAACCTCAGGACAGATGGCGGCAAACCCTATGGCAATGGCCTCCAGAGGCCTTCCGGCCGTGGGCAGGTACTGTCGGGCCACCAGACGGCCTTCCGGGGTTACCAAAGTCACGTTGGTGGAGACCGAGCCGACGTCAACTCCTATATAAACGTCGACCGGAGCATTAGAGCTGACTTGGCTCCAATCAAATTCGGCGGTCTTGGGGGTACGGGTAGGTCGGACCAGAGGCGGGAGACGGGTTGGGTTGGAGTGGCCTGATTTGGCGAAGGCGGCCAATTCGGCCAGTTTAATACCAATGGGCCGGGGAACTGATTTTTCCTCAATAATGGCTTCAGCCGCCCCGGCGGCGGCAAAGACAAAATGGTGAGGTGGAATAATCAGCTCTCCGGGCTTAAGTTCCAAAATTTCATTTAAGGCCCTGGTCAACCCTGGGTTTTTGGCCACCCCGCCGACAAAAAGGATCGGGGGGGTAAGCGGCCGGCCCTTGGCTAAACCGCTTTTGAGGTTTCTGGCCATGGCCAGGCACAATCCGTAAATAATCTCGTAGTCCGGGGTGGCCGACTGTTGAAGGTGGATCATGTCGCTTTTGGCAAAAACGCTGCAGCGGCCGGCCACCCGGGGCGGAACCTCGCTTTTAAGGGCCAGACTCCCAAAACCGGCAATGTCGTAGCCCAGGCGGTGGGCCTGCTGGTCGAGAAAGGAGCCAGTCCCGGCCGCACATATGGCGTTCATGGCAAAATCTGACAGCACCAAACTCAGTTCTGAATCTTCAGTCAACCACAGGAGTTTGGTGTCTTCTCCGCCGATGTCGATGAGAGTTTTGGTCTCAGGCTTAAACCTGTTGGTGGCCAAGGTCAGAGCCCTGATTTCGCTGACGGCGCTTCCGCCCAACAGCTCAGCCAGGCGGCCGGCCGAAACGCCGGTCACTCCAGGGGCGTGAATAGTGGCTGGATCGTAACGAGTAAAAAGCTCTTCCAGTGCCGAAAGGGCGGTCGCATAAGGCCTTCCCTGATGGCGAACGTAAGTTTGGGCTACTAAGCTGCCGTTCCCGTCCAAAAGAGCCAGTTTTACACTGATAGAACCGGCGTCTAGACCCAAAAACAAGTCGGAGTCTAAGCCGGGGCTTGAGGGCATTGACATAAAATCCTTAGGCAATTACGGCGTCCGAAAACTTCAGTCGCTTCTCTCGTAAGTTTGTTAGTTTCGAGCCGAAAAAAAACTCGAAAAAAACCGGACTGGCGCCAAAAGTCTGACTTGTTGCCGGATGTCGACCAACCATCTCATTGAGCGGGGGGACAGGGGCAGGCAGAAGCGGAAACCGGGGAAAAAATGGGAAAATTAGGGGCTCGTTTCTCAGAGGTTCTAGCCGGGGGAGGGATAATCTATTACTAGTTGAAAATACAAGAGAAAAACGAACTTAGCCCCATTTTCTTTAGTTATGGTAACATATTTCGGACCAAATTGAAATTATTTTAAAAGTATACTTTTTCCTTCCTCTTTCGCAGGCTTTGGAAGCGGCAAAAAAATTATTTGGCTAACCAAACAATAAGCTAAATTGGAGTTGTTTTTGATTCAAGCCAAGACCGGTTCTTTAATTTGTTGTCCTCTGGGCCTTAGTTGTCATTTTAGTCTTTTTAAGGTCCCAGCGCAAACCGAAACTGCGGTTAGAGCTTTAAGGCTGCTGGCCTGGTGATCAGCCAGCCGCTGGCAGGGAGTTTATCCTTGGGCTCAGTCCGGGCGGCCGCTAAGACGCTGTTGGCCGGAGGTTGTTTTATGAAAACTGTAAATATGTTATCATTGCCTTCCGGATTTGATAATTGCCGCCGGCCGCTTCGGCCGGGAAAAACCTTTTTAACCCGGTCATCGGAATTCAAATCAATCGTGAGATTGTCCGAGCCTCTGATTTTGATTGCCAAACTAAAAATGACAAAACCAAAGATGACAATATTGGCGTTAGTTACATTGCTATAAGCTTTATTGCTGGTGTTTATAGACTTTTGTGGGAGTTTTTATGAAATCTTTTACCGTATTGACGGCGACGGCGGCGGCTCTGGACCGTCCCAACATTGATACTGATCTTTTGATTCCCAAACAGTTTTTGACCAGGATCGAACGGACGGGCTATGGGCCGTTTTTATTTTACGATCTGAGGTTTGACGAAAAAGGGGTTGAAAATCCTGAGTTTTTGCTTAACCACCCCGAAAACCGCCAGGCTCAAATCCTTTTGGCCCGTGAAAATTTTGGCTGCGGCTCCAGCCGGGAACATGCGGTCTGGGCTTTGGATGATTTTGGCTTCCGAGTAATTATTGCCCCTAGTTTTGGTGATATTTTCCGCAACAATTCGTTGGGCGTCGGCCTGCTTTTAATTGAGCTACCATCGGAAAAGCTCGATCCCTTGATGGCCAAAGTTTTGGCTAACCCGGGTATTAAACTGACCGTTGACTTAACAGCCATGACCATAACCGGGCCTTCCGGGGCGGTTACCGGGTTTGAAATGGAATCTAACCGCCGGGAAAGGTACCTGGGGGGCTTAGATGCGATTGGACTGACCCTTAAATACGTCTCCCAGATCGAAGCCTATGAGAAGTCCCATGCCCAACCTTGGGAGGCGGCTCTGCCCAAGAGGGCTCAGTGACCAAAGCTAACCCAGTTGTTATTAGGCCTGAGCCTGGACTGACAGCGTTTTTTCTCGCTCCCAGCCGAGTTAGGTTTTTACTTATATAATTATAGGCTTATAACTTAAGCCTTTGGCAAAATTACTGGGCCCATGGCCGGGGCCTTTGAGCTTTGCTTAAAACGCCGGTAATCTGGTCGCAGGTAAAGCAAAGTTTAAGGGCCGTCTTCAAGCCGACGCCCCGACTGAACAGCAATCAGCTTGCGGCCCGGGGCTTGGTTTGGGAAAAGTTAGGTAATCTCTTGGCTAAGGCCTTAAGGCCAGTTGCCGGCCAAGGCTTTGGGAGCAGCAGTAACTATGCCAGGCCATGGCCGCCAAAGCTGTCGGCGCTGTAAGGCCGGCCCTTGAAAACCAAAGGGCCAGATTCAGCGGCCTGATTTAGCTCCGTCCGGCCAGAATTCTGGCTACGGCCTCGGGGTCCTCAGCCTTGGCCAGAGCCGAGATGACGGCCAGACCATCAAATCCCAGGGCCCTGATTTGTTGACAGTTAGCTGCCGAAATCCCGCCAATAGCCACCGCCGGGGTCCTGGTAGCGATTATGGCCGAGATTTGATCGGATTTGATAATTTTGGCATCGTCTTTGCTGTCAGTGGCTATAATCGCCCCCAGTCCCAGATAATCGGCTCCAGCTTTTACGGCGGCCTTAGCCTCGGTCAGAGTGCTGACCGAAAGGCCCAGGATCATGGATTTAGGGATTAAGGCCGCCGCCGCTTCGGCCGGCAAATCGTTTTGGCCCAGGTGAAGGCCGTCAGCACCGGCGGCTATGGCAATATCGGCTCGGTCGTTGACGGTAAAGAATTTTTTTCTGGCCCGGCAAAAGGCGGCTAATTCGCAGGCTAATTGGTAAATTTCACGGTCAGGCCCGGTTTTCTCCCGGAGTTGGAGGCTGGTCACCCCGCCTTTAAAGGCCGCTTCGGCCAGTTCAAAAATAGACCGAGGGCTGGCCTCGCGGCGGCTTATGACCAGGGTCAGATTTAAAGCTTCTCGAAGATTGAAACGGTCTGGGGGCAAAGTAACAGTCCTCTGGAAAGAAAGGGAGCCGTTTTAGGGTTGACTGATTGGTCGCAGGTCAGCTCAAATCGGCCGGGGTTAGATCGCCTAAGCGATCAAATAAAAGTGTTTTAAAGGTGCCCAGAATTGGCCTCGACTGGGGGGGGAGAGCAGCGGCAGCTCGCTCGCCGGCTATGGCCAAATGCTTAAGGGCAGCGAAGGCCGCCGGCAGGAGAGCCTCGGGGGATGCGGCGGCGTAGGCTCCGCTGACGGCGCTTAAGACGCAGCCGGTCCCGGTCAGGCGGGTCATGAGGATGTGGCTGCCTTCGTACTGGAAAACATTTTGGCCGTCAGTAGCGATGTCGGTTGGGCCGGTCACAGCGACGACCAGTTTTTTACTGGCGGCCAAGGTTGAGGCCTGATTGATGAGTTCGTCAAGCTCGGTTACCGCCGAAGAATCGACGCCTTTTTGACCCGAGGCCGGCCCGCACAAGGCCAGGATTTCGGAAGCGTTGCCCCGCACAATAGAGGCCCCTTCCAAATATTTTTCCGAAGCCTTAAGTCGCCTGGAAGTGGCCCCGGCTCCAACTGGGTCTAAAATGATGGGGATTTGGCGGGAGCGGGCCTTATCAAAGGCGGCGTCAATGACCGCTTGCTGGGAATCGGAGATGGTGCCGATGTTAATAACCAGGGCTTGAGCGATGGCCGCCAGATCGGCCGCATCCTGAGGATCGGCGCTCATGACTGGGGAGGCACCAATAGCCAAAAGGGCGTTGGCGCAATCGGTCACCGTCACAACGTTAGTCAGGCACAATACCAGAGGAGCATTTTTCTGAACCCGGCTTAAAAACTGGCTTAAATCAGGCGTTGCCATGGACTTTTTCTCCGAAGTTATAGAAATGGAAAAAGTGGTTTAAGGGACCTGGACCCTGGCCTAAGACAATGGAATTTTTAAGTCCGCCGGTCACGAAAAGTTTGGCCAGCTTGATAGCCTCCTCCAAACTTTCTCCCCGGGCCAAGGCTGAGGCAATGGCTGAAGAGAGAGTACAGCCCGTGCCATGGTTGTTAGGGGTATTGACCCTTTCGGCGGAGATCCAGTTGGGTCCTTCCGGACCAAAGAAAAGGTCGCGGGCCTCCGGTCCTGAGGCGTGACCGCCCTTGACGAGGACTCTGGTGGCGCCGTAGCTGATAATTTTTTCAGCGGCCTTGATGTAGTCGTCATCCCTTTGGATATCTAACCCGGTTAAGGCTTTGGCTTCCGGGAGATTGGGTGTAATCAGCGTTGTCAGCGGCAAGAGCGAGACCAAGGCCTTAACCGCATCATCATCCAAAAAGATGTGGCCGCTGGCGCTGACCATGACCGGATCCAAGATGATCGGGGGCCTTGGCTTAAGCGAACCCAAAAAGGAAGCGACGGCCAAAGTATTGGCTGCGTTTCCCAATAGTCCGATTTTGACGGCATCCACCCCAATATCCTCAAAGACCGCCTTAAGCTGGCTGGTGACCAGAGCGGGGGACAAAAGCTCCAGGCCAGTTACGGCCACGGTATTTTGGGCGCTGACCCCGGAGACAACGCACAGGCCGAAGACCCCGAAGGCAGCGAAGGTTTTCAAATCAGCTTGGATTCCCGCTCCGCCTCCGCTGTCTGAGGTGGCAATAGTCAAAGCCTTGGTCAATGGTAAAATCGGCACGTCGCTCATTGACAGCCTCCGTTGGTTAGTAACAGTCGGTTGGGAAGAGGGGAATTTGTTTTGAGATTTGGAAAGGCGTGGAGTATCATCGTCGGTTAGAGTCTATATCAAAATATTATTCAAAGATCAAGAAAAAACCTAACTGCCAAGGCCCTAAGCTCTTTTCAGATTTTGGTATTTTGGTAAATAAACATCTAAAGTTTTTATGATAACCATATATTTCTAATTTTTTTTAATTGTGTGCTGCCACTACTGGGGGGCCAGCTAGGATACATTATCATTGCTTCGACTTTGGTCCTGGCGTGATAAGAGAGCCAGCGGGCCTTATTTTCTATCTGCCAAGCGATGGCTTTTGGCTGACTACCGGGTTTAATCAAAAACTTATCAATGAAAACTATGGCTATCCCCAAGGCCAGAAAAGGTGGTGACCATGGCATTAAAGTTTTGATTAATAGATTGCTTACTGGTTATTGGTCAAAATGCTTTTAAATTGTCTTAAGGTTGACTTCGTTTCCGCAATGGTGACAACAGGCAAGCCGTAGTCTTTTGGGTTGATAACTTGCGGGTTAGCTTGAAAGCGACCAGATGAGAAGTGACCGTAAGTAACCTGTAAGTAACTTGGGCCGCCTTTAGCCAGTCCAACTTTCACAAGTGCTCCCAGTCGAGATAGTTTTGGCCTTCTTTGAAGCTTTGTTCAATCGGCAAGCGCCTCAGGACCAGCTTACAGATGTCCCCAGGTGAGGCCTTACGCAGATTCTCTACCCAGTGCATATTTGAGTGAGCCGTCCTTAAGCTCTCACTATGTTCAGCCAAACGTCATCAGTCGGATTGTTGTTACAAACTGACTATCCTTAGGTTTTTTCTTTTGTCACAGCGGTCCAAGAAAATCGTAAGATCCGGTGGTGGGTAGGATAAACCCTACGAAATAAGCCCCTTTGCTCAGACCGATTGGCCTCACTTAATAATGAGAGTTTTGACGCTTTCGTTTTGCCCCTTTAGCTTCCGCCCCACAAAATGTTGCCAAACATTGGCTAATGTGTCATACTAAACTGGTGGCCCAAAAAACTTCCCGATCGTCTTAATTAGCCCAACGATATTGACAGCCTACTTTAAAATTAAGGATATAGTTAACCAAATGAAGCCTAAAACTATGCCCCCGAAACTGCTCCCTCTCAATGATCCAACTTTCGCCGAAATTCGAAACCCTGACAAGCCACTGTTGTATGCCGATAAGACCCAATACATCTACGAACTTCTGCGGTCAAATCTAAAAAACTTCTTTCTATCAAGGCCGAGACGATTCGGGAAATCCCTATTATTGTCGACCATAGAAGAATTGTTTTCCGGCCAGCGCCAGCATTTCGAAGGGCTTTGGATAGATAAGTCCGATTATGATTTTCCAAGGCATCCGGTTATCCATCTGTCCTTGTCGATGGATGT
>JAISWF010000131.1 GCA_031271165.1 Deltaproteobacteria bacterium | reverse complement strand
GGACATAAACCCAAAGAAATTATTGATTTGGGATTGGCTATTTATGGAAACGGCCTTGAGATTAAGGCCGCTTTCGGTCCTCTATAACCGTAGCTTGAGGGCTTAATTTGGGGCTCATTTTCCTGAAGGCTTTTCTTTGAATGGTTCAAAGAATCTAAATTTAATACCCCGTTGAGTGGTGCCAACATTATAGAAAAGAGGACCTTCGACCAATAAGGTCTTGAACTGGTATGACTTTAAGAGCAACTTCGAGGAGGGCCTCAATAACAAAGCAACTTACAGAGAACTCCTCTGGTTTTAGGGTTGCGAAAGTTCCTTAGCTTTATAAATGATCAACCGGTAAAAACCCTCAAAAACCTGAATTCTTAAATTTTTTTGTCAGTAATCTCAAGATGTTAAAAATGACAAAAACGAAAAAATAGATTTTTTACTGGTCGTTTATAAATGATCAACCTGTAAAAACCCTCAAAATCCTGAATTCTGAAAATTTTTATAAGTAATTTTAGGATGTTAAAAATGGCAAAATCGCTAAAATGGGGTTTTTACCGAGCGATCATAAATGGTTCAGTGCCTTGTTTTAAGACTGATTGAACGGTCTCAAACCTGTGATTGGGAGGACTCTAAAAATCGATCTCCAAGACCAAATCCTCTCAAACCATGGCCCATGCTAGTTTCTAAGTCTAGACTGTCAAATCTAGGAGACACAAAATTTTTTTTTGGCGATCTCCGACTGTAGTATCAGTTATTTAGGTAATAATAACGCTAGGCCAGACTTTTTTATTAATTAGCGGTCGTTAATTAATATTTTCGCTTAAATTCAAATACTTACCTTAAATCTAAAGACTACTCTTGCCACTCTACTTGGGCCAAAATTTTCCCGGCCAAATCCACCAATTAAAAAACCCAAGGGCAACTTAAACACACCAAAAGCCCGATTTGAAATATTTGAAAAACCAAAAAAAATGTCCGTCAAACACTTTAACGGTCAAAACTTCGGCCAAAATTTTTGGTAGCGCTTTGAGGCCCGGATTCAAATCAACTGCTACCAGGAGAACTCCCACCTGTTGAAGTGACTTCCCTCTTTCTTAGTCCGATTTTTTTATCGGCACCTGGTGACCTTGACGATCATCGGCCGAGGTGGGGATCTACAGCCTAAATTTCAGATGAATCCAGCATAAAGGCTCATAATCCACTCCAACACCGCCCCTTCCAGTTCGGCAAAACGCTGGTTTCGGCGTCTAGGCCGAGGCAGGTCAACCGCCAAATCCCTTGATATTTGCCCTTTTTCCAGCAAGATCACTCTATCAACCAGAGTAATGGCCTCGGCCACGTCATGGGTAACCAACAGGGCCGTAAAACCCCTCTTTCGCCAGACCCGTTCGACCAAGGCCTGCATCTCAATACGCGTCAGAGCATCAAGGGCCCCCATTGGTTCATCCAACAAAAGAAGCCTCGGAGCGTGAGCCAAGGCCCTGGCCAACGCCACCCTCTGGCGCTGGCCGCCAGATAGCACCTTTGGCCAATCGTCGACTCTGGCTCCCAGTCCGACATCCTCCAAGGCTCCAAGGGCCACTTTCCGCCAATCTCCCTGAAGTCCCAGCCCAACATTTTCCAAAACGGTTTTCCACGGCAGTAGCCGATCCTCTTGGAACATAATCCGGATGTCGGGGTCTAAACCAAGCCGGACTTTCCCGTCAACTCGGATGTTCCCGCGATCCGGTTGTTCAAGACAGGCCAAGTGCCGCAGTAAAGTCGTCTTGCCGCAGCCGCTACGGCCAACCACAGCCGTAAACTCGCCTGCCGCAAGTTCAAAGCTCAGGTTGGTCAAAACTTCCAAGCCTCCGTAGTTCTTGGTCAGGTCCGAGATTACGACCCTGGCCCCCCCGGCCGACTCCTCAGACCAGGGCTTGGTTTCAGCCCAGGCCTGACCCTCAGGCTCAGGCGCCGTCCGACCAATCTCTGGCCGAGGCTTCGGCAATTGTTGGTCATTGATTGAGCCACTATCGGTCATGGCTGATTCGGCCTCCAAGTTAAAAACCGCCCCTCTAAGGCCCTGGCCACTACGTCAGCCAGTTTACCCAAAAGGGCATAGAGCAGGATTGATAACACGATCACGTCAGTTTGCATCATTTCCCGGGCATTGGTAGCCATGTAGCCCAGGCCGCTTGAGGCGGCAATGGTTTCAGCCACGATCAGGGTCATCCACATCACCCCCAGTGAGAATCTAACCCCCACTAAGATTGAAGGCAAGGCCCCGGGCAGAATAACGTGCCGCCAAAGAGCCAGGCGGTCCAGGCCGTAGACACGGGCCATGCTGATCAGATTGGGGTCCACCGACCGAACGTTATGGAAAGTGTTGAGATAAATGGGAAAGGTCACCCCGCACACGATCAAAAATATCTTGGCTTTCTCGCCAATACCAAACCAAATGATGACCAACGGCAAAAGGGCCAAATTGGGGATGGTGCGAATCATTTGAAGGGTGGTATCCAACAGCGTTTCCAAAAAGCGCCAGCTGGCTGTGGCTAGGCCCAAGGTCAGGCCCAGACTCCCACCGATGGCAAAGCCTAAAAAAGCTCTCCGACAGCTGATCACAAGGTTTTCCCATAGTTCCCCGCTTTGACCCAGCCTAAAGAGCGCTTTAAGTACGTTCCAGGGCGAAGGCAAAATTCGGGAATTGATCAGCCCATAGTAAGAGGCAATTTGCCAACTGATGATCAATAGCGTCGGGACCACCCAAGGGGTCAGCCGTCTAGCTGAAGTCCAGGGTTTGCCGCTACCGCCTGGAGCGGTCCCTTTATCACCATTGACCGGCACCCTTTCGGGAGTCTTAGTTGAGCTACCGCCCACCCTAATTAGCCTTCCAGTAGGGAACGTCACTGACAGTGATGGGTTTAGGTAAAAGGCCTTCCGCCACAAACACGTCAGCGATCTTTTGCTGCTCTGCAATAGCCGCAGCATCAATGGGAGCTACGCCGTAACTGCGGCGGGAATTACCTAATTTAACAATCTCAATGTCCAGTCCAACCAGCGGGGCCTGAATTTTAGCGGCTTCGTCAGGGTTGGCCTTGACCCACTGCCCAATTTTGGTCAGCTCGTCGCCAACACTTTGGCTATCTCCGGGTTAGCGGCCAAAAAGGACGTGGAAATCGGATAAAAGCGAGTATAGGACACGCCAGTAGATGGTGTGCGTTCAGGCCCCCCCCTTGAGAGTCCAAGGCGAGTGTTAGAGTCATAATGAGAGACATAATGGCTCAGGTTTTTTTTCCCATTTTTTGGCTAACCCTGTTCATTTGAATTGCA
>JAISWF010000047.1 GCA_031271165.1 Deltaproteobacteria bacterium | reverse complement strand
TCAATCAGGTCACGTGTCGTCTGGTTGAAAATTTTACTTTCGAGGTCATTTTCCTTGATCAAAAGGCGAAAGTTGTAAAGGGTTTTGGGGCTTACATAAAGGGTGGTGTCGTTGAGTTGCTGGATATCAAGAGCCCATCGGAAACGCTCATCGTATTTAAGATTGACTAAGGCTTCGGCATCTGTCAAATCCAACATCTCTTGAAGAATATGCAAACCGAGCATGGTCAAAAGGTCATTACTGGGACGCCCGATATTAGCTTGGAAGAAAGGCATTAACAGAGCAAAAGGCAGGGACGGCAGGATCTTGAGCTAAAATGATCAGCCCAGCCATTAACGAGCCCAGAGAGCCTTTTCTCATTGCCGGGCTTCTTAAATGGAGCGGTCCAATTAAACAGTCTAGGGGTTTGTGACCTTAATTTTCTTATTTTACACGTCAATAGTGCTAATTACTGAATAAGATCATAGCACACTCCGGGTTAATAGTCAATAGAGAGTTAGCAAATATTGATCTATCTAAGAAATTTTTTTGAAAAAAAATTGCAATAAAAAATCAGGTCGAAATGTTAAAAAAATTGCGGATCGCAATCCAGGTCCTCGGGGACTTTTTACCGATCGAGCCTCTATGGCTATAGCTCAGTTGGTCGGAGCAGAAATAAGAGAGCGAGCCATTGAAACCAGTACAAATTTTCGGATTTGCTATAGTTATTGATTTTTATTTATAATAATATTAATAACATTATTTAAAAGGTTTCTTGCAGGAGTATCAGCAACATGAGAATATCTAGCTGTAGTAGATGTGTTTTTATGACCTAGTAAATGGGCAATAAATGATAATGAACCACCATTATTTACAGCAACAGAAGCAAAACCATGTCGCAAGTCATGAATACGCCAACGACCAGTTAAATTAAGAATACTTATTATTTTTTTCCATTGATACCTTAAATCATTCCAATGATTATCATTATTATTAGTGCCTGGAAATACATATTTGCTTATCTTTGGCATTGACTTCAAAATATCAATACAAACTTCATTTAAAAGTATAGTTCTATTTCCTGTTTTACTTTTCTCGAGATTTATACGCTTATTTTCAAAATTTATATCCTTCCACTGCAAGGAAAGAATTTCATTTTTTCGGGCCCCAGTTAATAATAAAATTTTTAAAGCTGCAGCAGGTACAAAATTAATTTTATTTTTGTTTTCTAAATCATTAATTATATTCCAAATATCATTTAATGTTTTTTCATTTAGAAAATCTAATTTTTTAGACTCTTTATATGGTTTAACATATTGTGCAGGATTAAAATCATTAGTTTTAAAACCATTTATAAAGCACCAATTAAATAATTTTGAGCAAATTGACCGAATTCTATTTGCTTGATATGGATGATGTCTATTGTTAAAGTGCAATTCCGATAAATGAGAAAATTTAATTTCATCAATGAACAAATAGCCAATAGAAGTTGATATATAATTATTATAAATATTTTTATATTGGTAAATTGTGTTTTGGGTTAAATTTTCTTCGCCATATCGACTAATAAAAATATCGAAAGCATAGTTAAGCGTATGCTTAATTGATGATACTATATTTTTATCAAAATTAATTTGCTTATTATTTGACAATTTTTCATTTTTAGATAAGTTTTCAGAATTATTCATTGTATCTCCAGTTAATAAAAGCTAATTTAAAAATTTAATGCTATATAGGCAATTAAAATCATAAAAATTAAAAAAGAAAAATAAACCTACAGCTATGTGTCAGCTTTACTAAGACTGCCAGCTTTACTAAGGCTGCCTTCCGGAGACAAACACAAAGTGTCTGGTCAAAAAGGATTCAGTTGCTTAATCCCAAAAACCTTATCGACGATTAGGTCTTAAAACTTGAAAAAAATTATTGGAGCAAAATTGTTTAGAAATAGCCAAACATAACCAGTTTAGAATGTAACGCAGAAACACCATTTCGTTAACCACATTCTTCCCTAATAGACACTGTCACCAATCTTATTCAGCCTTTTCTAAGAGTTCCTGCGCCAACGAACCTACCATATTCTTTCCCAGTCTACAATATCCTTGAATGTTGAAGGTCTAACCCTCTACCCCAGACCTCACACGATTGCTTTTGGCTTGGCGGGAGACCACGTAGAGCATGTCTTTTCTATAAATTTTGCCATAAATAAGCAGCAAAAAGCATAAATATGTTCTCTTTTAGTTTTTAACATATTGAGTTCACAGTCAAGCTTCTTCCTTCGGCCAACATTACTCAGGCCTTTTTGCATCCCATTGTGAGGTTTGCACTTTGTATGGCCTATCAACCACTCTTGAGTGATGAAGAATTGCTCTTCTTTTTTTTAGCCTGAGGCAGTTCTTTACGTTACCTCTAGGACCTTCTTAACTATATTACTTTTTAAGACAAGGCAGATTAACGTATTACGTTGGCGGTGTCCAACGGCCGGATAGGCATCTTGATCCGCAAAATATGTGTGCCTTTCCATAGTGCACAAAATATTAAAAAAATAAGTTTTTTTGTGTTGGCTTCTGATTGGGAATCAGATAGGTGGCGGTCACAAAGTTGGAAGTAAAACCCACTAAAAATCGATAAAGTCTCGGAAAGTTGCAAGTTAGACATCTGAGGACAATTAGCTGGTTTTAGTATTAAATTAATTATTTTATTAATATTTAGTGCCAATATTTTCTATAAATAGATCCTGCAATTATAAACAACCAATAATAGCAATATTAATGGCTACCCATAATGGCGCTAAATTTTTATCGAGCCAATTAGATTCTATAGATGCTCAAAATTATAAAAATTGGCAACTATGGATTTCCGATGATTGTTCTACCGATGCAACATTGTCGATTATTCAAGACTATACTAAACGTTGGGGAGCCGAAAAAATAAATTTGTTGGCTGGACCACAAAAAGGCGCCAGCACCAATTTTCTGACTTTGACAGCAAATCAAACGATATCAGCAGAGTATTTCGCTTGGGCCGATCAAGATGATATCTGGTTACCTGACAAGTTGACCAGAGCTGTTTCAAAGCTCTCATTGGCCGACCCTCAAAAGTCGGCTTTATATTGTGGCCGGACTATTTTGACAGACGAACAAGGCCGGCCCTACGGTCTGTCACCAAGAATGAACCGAAAGCCGCTCGGTTTTTCCAATGCTTTGCTCCAGTGTATCAGCGGCGGCAACACCATGGTTTTTAACCAAGTGGCCAGAGAATTGATATCCGATGGTGCGTCTTTAAATGTTTTTTCGCATGATTGGTGGGCATATCAGATTGTCAGTGCCCACGGTGGAGAACTTATCTACGATACCGAACCCCAGGTTAAATACCGCCAGCATGGCTCAAATCAAGTAGGCTCAAACAGGGGCCTGAAGGCCAGATGGAACCGTTTGTACAGACTTTTTAACGGGCAATACGGACAAAATTTTAGAATGCAGCTGAAAGCATTAGAGAAAGTTGCCACAAAATTACCAGCCGATAGCCAAAAAAAAATCAAAGATTTGTCTCTGTTGTGCTCATGGCCCAAGCCGTTTGGACGATTACGACAGTTTTTTAAAGGTTGCTTTTATCGGCAATCACCAATAGAACAAATAATATTTTCAGTTGCAATTTTTACAGCAAAAATTTAATATTACATTTTAAATTATTAACAAAAATATAAATTAATTTAATAGAACCATATGTTTAAATTTAAACATCATCAACCATATATTGCAATTTTAATGTGTACTTATAATGGAAAAAAATTTATTAATGAACAATTAAAATCTATATACAATCAAACAGTTTCTGATTGGATATTATGGGTCTCAGACGACGGTTCTAAAAGTGAAACAATCGATATATTGAAGTCATGGCAAAATAATTTGGGAAAAGAGCGAATGGTAATTTTACCAGGTCCACTAAAAGGATTTTGCCAAAATTTTTTAAGTTTAACTGCTAACAAAGATATTTCAGCTCGTTTTTATGCCTGGGCTGATCAAGACGACATCTGGAAACCTGAAAAATTACATCGTGCTTTGACTATATTAAATCAATATCCACTACATACACAGTCTTTATATTGTGGACGTACTGAATTAATAAATTCTAACGGTAAAAAACTTTCTTTGTCATCACCGCTCCATAACAAACCACTTAACTTTTCGAACGCCTTAGTTCAATCAGTCGCCAGTGGTAACACCATGGTGTTTAATCAAACCGCTAGAGAATTGATTGCAACTGGTTACTGTAAAAACCCGGTAGCCCATGACTGGTGGGCTTATATGACTGTCAGCGGAACCGGTGGCACCATATTTTATGATCCTGAACCCATGGTCCTTTATCGTCAGCATGATGGAAACATTATCGGTGAAAAGAAGGGAATCAGGTCAAAAATTAGTAGGGTGCGAAACCTATTATGTGGTCGCTTTCGTACCTGGAATGCAGCTAATGTTGGGGCTTTATCACTGATTAAAGATAAATTGACTGAGAATAACAAGGAAAAATTGGCTATTTTCTCCCAATTGAGCTACGAACGAAATCCGGTGAATCGCTGGAGACTTTTTCGAGATGGTGGGTTCTACCGCCAAACTACGTTTGATAATTTGGCTATGAAGGCAGCTGCATGGGCTGGATTGCTTTAAAAATTTGTTTTGTTAACGAAAACCTAAAGCATCAAAGACAAAACATATCAAACATAAACTACGTATTTATTTACTTTTTTAATAATATTTTGAAAAACTAAATAATAATAAATATATTATTATTGAAAATTGCACTCTATTATGTCCATCGAAACTGTTAAATATAATTATGATTACATTCCCTTCAACCATCCTCTGTTCCTTGAAGAGTCGCTCAGGTGCATCGAAGAGGCTGTAGCCCGCGGCAAACAGTGCGGTGACGGTTATTATACTGCCCAGTGCCACCAACTACTGGAACAGGCAACCCAGTGCCGCAAAGCTTTTCTGACCACCTCATGCTCCAGCGCCCTCGAAATGAGTTCTCTTTTGTGCGGCTTACAACCTGGCGACGAGGTCATAGTCCCATCTTTCGCCTTTGTAACCACCTCTTCAGCATTTGCGATGAGGGGGGCCAAGATAGTATTTGCCGATATACGTCCTGATACCCAGAACCTCGACGAAAACAAAGTTGAGGAAATTATAAGTCCTAAAACTAAAGCCTTGGTGGTTCTGCATTATGCCGGCGTTTCCTGCGAGATGGACCGAATCAATTCCCTCGCCCAAAAGTATGGACTATACATAATTGAAGACGCCGCCCAGGCTATAACCAGTACCTACAGAGGCCGGGCCTGCGGCACCTTAGGTGACTTCGGGGTTTACAGCTTTCATGAGACCAAAAACATTTCCTGTGGCGAGGGCGGTGCTATTTTGGTCAATAAACCCGAACTGATCAAACAGGCCGAAATTATCAGAGAGAAAGGAACCAATAGGGCCAGTTTCTACCGGGGTGAAATAGACAAATACACTTGGCTGGAACTAGGTTCCTCTTTTTTGCCCAGCGATCTATTGGCCGCCTGTCTATATCCGCAACTAAAACATATGGACGAAATCATGGCTCGTCGTCTGACTATCTGGCACCGCTATTATGATTTCTTTGAGCGATATGAAAACAAGAGCCTAGTTCGCCGCCCGACAGTTCCAGATAACTGCACCCACAACGGCCATATGTTCTATCTTTTGTGGCCGGACATCAAACGCCGGACAGCTTTCATTGACTACCTAAAGGAGCGGGGCATTTATTCAGTTTTTCACTATCTGCCCCTACACCTGTCCCCTGGAGGCCAAAAATACGGCCGTTGTGCTACAGCAGTTCTGCCGGTTGCTGAAAAAACGGCAGATACCTTGGTGCGCCTGCCTTTGTTTTACGATCTTAGCGACGACGACCATACCAAGGTATTGGATGAGTGCCAAAAATTTCTGGACCGGTAATGAATCTGAGAAGAAGCGTTCTAAAAATAGCCTCCAAGCTTAATGTAATTCCGTTTATAAAAGCTATCCAGCTTCTTAGGGCTAACGCTAGCCTGTTGAAAATTTGTAGTTACTATATCAGGGCCAGGAACGCTATTATCAACAACTATCTATCGGAACCTACTTTGACGGCCCTGCAGTTCGACACAACTGTGTTGGACCGTTATATCCTCAAAAGCGCCCAGTCTTTGACATCTGGGCTGCTTGACCGGCAGTCACCAGAACTTGACCCTATGCGAATCTGCATTTTGGCTACGCGTACTTACGAATCTGGTGGGCACACCGAATGTATTCTGCGGCTGATGAGTTTTCTGGCTGACTTCGAGCTTTTTTTCATTGAATGCGACTCACTCTACGATGACCATACTCAAGGCCCCGACAAGCTCAGAAAAATGGCCAATAGAGCTGAAATACATCTAATTCATCATCAAAAAGATCTGGGACAGACCGTAGCCGAGCTGTATAAAACAATTTTGGAAACCAGGGCCAGAAACCTGATAACTTTTATCCATCCCCACGATGCTGTTTCGACCGCAGTACTGGGTCTACTCAAGGCAAACACTGCGGTTCATGTCATTTACAATGTACACGCCGACCACCTTCTAAACTTGGGTCTTTCTTTCGGCGACGCAGTTCTGGTCGGTCGCCAAGCCTCACAGGAGGCTTTAGCCCAGCATCTGAAACGACCACCGATTATAGTCTCGGTATCCCCCTCCTATGACAGGACCTTCATTTTCGATGACAATGATATTGAGGAAGAAAAGCAGAGATTGGGTTTGGACAGCGACAATTATGTCACACTAACCGGCTGTCCGGCCTATAAAATCTTCCGAGATACTAACCTGCCTTACTGGCGACTGATCAAGCGTCTTTTGATTGCCGAACCAAAGCTAAAGCATCTCTTCATTTCCTCATTGACCGTTGATCAACGGCGGTCTTTGAATTCACTCTTTGATGATGCGCCCGAATTGCTGGAAAGGGTTGTCTTTTTAGAGCCGGGGCCTAGGTTTCCTCTATACATCAATGCGTCCGACTTATTTATCGACAGCTTTCCCTTAGGCTCAGCTCTGACCCACATTGACGTCATCCGGGAAAAGCGACCCACAGTCATCAAGATCAACGATGATCCTTTCCTGTCTTTTCAGGATTATTTATATGATAAATATAAATTTAATTGTCATACAGTAGACGAAATGTTTGATAGTATAATATATTTATTGCATAATCCTGAAGTACGGGCAAAAATTGGCTGGGAAGTCTTTCAATTTAGCAAAGAAAGGTATTCTTTCACTCGGTTAAAAAATGAAGTGCTGTCGTATCTTGAATTAAACTAAATATATTTTATAATTTAAATTGGTGTGCCATTGCATAGAGTAATAAATTATATTCTATCGTTTCCATATATTTATAAATTATTTATTAATTGTTTAAAAAATAAAAAAACAGATTTATATGGAGATTATATAAATGTGCCGGAAAAGTCTAAAGTTATGGATATAGGTTGCGGACCAGCTCAAGTGCTGGACAGGATTCCCGACTCAGTCGAGTATCACGGGTTTGACCTATCCGAGACTTATATTCGGGCCGCTACTAAGAAATATAATCACCGCAATGCTTTTTTTAAATGCGCTCCAGTTGAATCGGAAACTTTGGAGCCCAGTCTGGTCGGCTCCTTTGACATGGTCTTAGCTTTGGGAGTACTACACCATATTAATGACGAGGCCGCAAGCCGTTTGCTACAGTTAGCCAAGACCGCAATGAAAGATAAAGGTGTCTTAATAACGCATGATCCATGCTTTTTGCGACAACAGCAGAAATTGATGGCCAAAACTCTGGCCAGAATGGACCGAGGCAAATATGTCCGGTACCCCGATCAATATGAATCACTGGTGGCTAGTTTTTTTTCAGACCAAGTTGAAACGTTTGTTCGAAACGACGCATTACGTCTTCCTTATAATATTATTGTAATGCGGATGGTAAAATGACAATGATGGGGTATTTTTACGTTTTTACATCCATGAGCTGCGGAGTGCTTAGCCAAATATTTATCAAGTGGCGAGTGAATGTCATCTATCCTCAACTGACCTTGCCCACAGACAGCCACCTATCACGTCTCATCTATCTGGTCAAAAGCTTTTTCTTTGATCCAGTCGTCATTTTATGCTTTATATTCACTTTTTTGTCAGGAATACTGTGGATGGCGTCTATGACCAAGCTGCCCATCAGCGTGGCCTATCCTCTAATGAGTCTTGGTTATGCTTTAGTGCTGGTAATATCCTGTCTCTTTTTAAACGAATCGTTCAACTTGTACAAATTGGCAGGAATTCTTTTCATTATAGTCGGCATTACCATTTCTAGCCAGGGCTGAGACCTTCCGTTATTAAAGGAATAACCATGATTATTTGTCCCGAATGCCATGCCAATTATTCAAAGGCTGAAAATGATTGCCCCAGTTGTGGCTTCCAGGCGAAGAAAAGCGGTGACATTAGTTCTTTATAGTTAGAACGTTTTTGTCGAAACCTTAAAAACACTGTAGCCACATTTGAAAGGCGATCCCTTTCTTTGATACTCATGGACGTACGCCGGGTGCCAGTTAAGGATGAGTTTGATGTGAGCATAGCTTGTGATGTTCTAGAACATATAGTCGAAGACGCTTTGGTGCTTGAAAATTTTTTGCTGCAGTAAAACCTATAGTCGGCCTGTTCATGACCGCTCCTCAGCACTAGCATCTTAAAGGCCTAGCCGACGATGCCGCAGAACATGTAAGACTATAATAAATCAGCCGATCGACATTCAAAAGTGGAGACCACCGTCTGAGCAACTCTTTACATCGGGTCGTTTGTCAGCCTGCTTTTGCTTGCCTAGTACATGTCGCTGAGGACCAGTGATCCAAATTATCTCGCAAAGGAGAGGTATTATCTCTTAGGCTTAGCAGCCTTCTGGACGGAATTATGACTTCAGAGCTGTTTCTGATAAAACTCGGGGTCAGCTCCCCATGAGGTGTGTCCCGTTTATTGGTGGCTAAAAAATAACTTTTCTGTGCTGGTTATTTCTACACTCTACCAAGTGTTAAAGTGACGTACTAATAAATCAATAAATTTGTTTAACTATAAAAACTTTAATTAAAAAATTATTTCTTAATGCTACAAGTTGCCATATTGATAATTTTATCATATATTAATTATTTATTATAACTACTGCTGAGCGCATGTTTCCTATGTTTTAAAAATTTAAGTTAAGAAAATTTTTTTCGTTTGATATCCAATTTGCAAAAACCAGAGACAGTATCAAGGCTGTATCCTTTCTGTAGTCTGGAACGGTGGGTGAGACTTATGCCGAAAATGTTGTTATTGATATAAGTCGCTAACAAGCCAAAATATTTAATTTCGGCTGAGGCAAAGGATTTGTGTCATATCAGACTGCATTACAACTCGACAGCATCTTATTAATCATTGTTATACGTGTTATGCTATAAAATTATATATTGCCTATTAATTAGCATTGCATAATCAATATTTATATAAATCAAATAACTACTTATTATTGAAATCTATAAGCATTGTATGCATGAAATAGAAATATACAAAAAACTAAAATGCGATTAAGATATTTATTTAACCAATTCGTAAGCTTGCTAGCTTCACTCAGACATTTGGCACCCATGAAACTTATTCCTCGTATAAGTCAGGCCACCAATTGCCCGACCGCTTTATGGCTGCGGAACCGACTCAGATTGCTTAACAGCCCTGCTGGAGCGGCCCTGGTTGCTATGTTTCTTTGTTGGTTGGCAGCAGTCATTCTGCCCGGGCCGATTTATATGGTGAGCGACGACTGCGTCATACGTGGACGAATTGAAGGCAAATTGATTAATGGTCTGCCAGCGTCTGAGTTCGCCGAGTTTCTGACCATAAGCGGCGGGAGACTGCTACGGTTTTTGTATGACTCGTTTCCCGGTTTTTACTGGTACGATCTTTTGTGGTATGCCTTTTTATCAATATCTGTTTTCGCTATAGTTTATATACTATCCGAAAAGCCTGCCGAAGACGATGTGAAATATAAAATCTTCGTTGCCTTTGGCCTGCCAATTATTTTTTCCGTTGCTTTTATTGCTCTTCAGTTCACCATTGTGGCGGGTTTTCTTACGATCAGTGCCGTAGCTGTCTTTATTTCTATAATTAGGAGACAACACCTTTCCTTCCTAACGTATTTTTTAAGAAGCATTTATATAGTATTCGCCCTGTCTTGCGCCGGTCTAATCAGGATGGACGCTGCCTTAGCTGTTACCGTTTTGAGTGGCTTTTTGTTGTTTCCTTTCCTGCCTTGGAAAAAACCACTAAGGCTGGTTTTGATTTTGATTCCGCCACTGTTCGGCTGGCTGGGAATTATAGCTATCATGCATTCGGATACCGAAGCCCGTAAAAACCATTCTACCTGGAACTACTGGAACGAATTCAACAAAGTCAACGTCGCCTTGGTTAACAACTCGCTTTTATCTGTCAAAAGCAACCGATGGGAGACTCTAAACGAACTCCAGGCCAGCGAACTGAACTTTCACAGGCGGGATGATTTTGTCTGGGATGGTGCCCATTATATGCTTTTAATAAATTATCATTTTCTTGACGACACCGACGGTGGTTTTGCCCTCGACAACCTTAAAAAAGTCGCTGCAGCTTTTACCAGCGACGTAAAAATCGCCGGCAAAATGGCACCTAGATTACGTTTTGAAAAAGATAATCCCCCGATCTATGCCGATACATTTAAATGGTTCAAAAAATACCTCTGGGTTTTTGGCGGGCTGGTGTTGATTTTTCGTCGCAGGGCGTTTGCCGGCTATACAGTCTTTTTTCTAGCTGCTTTCTGGGTGTTTGGTTCCTTAATGGGCCTGGTTTATAGACCTTTACCGCTCCGCCTTCTGTATCCTCTAGCTATATTACCGTTGATCTGTCTACTTTTGTTTGCTAAATCATCCCCAGCTGGCGTTTTCAAGTCGTCGCCCAGTAAAAACTCAAGCCGTTGGGTGATTTTAAAAAATGGCTTCAACTGTTTGGCAATAGTTGCATTAATCGTTATCTGTGGAACCTCAGTGATGCCCCAATACAATGCCAACAATGAATTTATCCATGATTATCAGGAGTTCAATAAATTTATTCCCACTTTGGATCGTAACCTAATCTATGGTCTGGAATATTTCCAACCTTATCTCTCCAGACCATTCAAACGCTATAAAGCGCATGATCTGGGTCTGAAGATCATATATTTCTCATCGTCTCTTGAAGACAAAACTGTTCGCAACCTTTACGCCAGTTGGTACTCGGCAACTGGAAAGAATAACTTCAGGGAGTTGTTCAACAGCGGTCGATTCAGGCTTATTTCCATGAGGAAATTTGGTGGCCTGAGACCGGACATCCTTTATTTTATGCGGCAAATACATAATAAGAGAATTGCCGTTCTAGAAGACAAAGATGCTTTCGGGGGGGTCACTAGATATTTCGCCTGTTACCAGTATGTAATGCTAAATAAACAGGAAGTAGAACTTAGGGATAAGTCAATTGCTATTCATTATTCTTCAATACCTGATATTATCAAAGAAAAATTACTGCAAAATTATATTTTAAACTATATAAAATCATATGATGGAGAAGATTTGACCAAATCCCTGGAGACTGTCTACAACTTTTTCGAACCGGAAATTTTCCGATATTGACCACAATTGCTAACAAACTACCCAGTCCAGCAGAGACAACTGGGACCGACTACACTAGCATCGACAGCTGGCTATCATGGCCGACAACAGCAAACAAGGCTTTCGACGTTTTCTACCTCTATCCCACAGCTTGGGAAGCCAAAAGTGGACAGAGGCCGCTGTGTAGCATAAATTATAAGCCTATGCGAAATAAGGCCCGGTTCCTGCTCGCCTATCAGGGCTCTGCCTTTGCAGCCGGGGCCAACCTCTACGCACCATATTACCGCCAATACGACGCCCGTTATCTTTTGGCGATGGATTTTAAAGAGCGGGCCGAGGCGGTAAGGGGTGTACCCTGGGCTGACGTCCGGGCGGCTTTTGAATATTACTTGGCCCATAGTGAAGGCAATCGCCCGCTAGTGTTGGCCGGGCACTCCCAAGGAGCTTTGCTGATCAAGAACCTGCTTTTCGGTTTAGTAAAAACGCATCCGGAATTAATTAGACGATTGGTAGCCGCCTACGTTATCGGTTTTTCAGTATCCCGGACCGAATTGGAGGCCCACCAGGAGTTCCCTTTTGCCAGCGGCCCCGATGATGTCGGGGTCATCATTTCCTACAACACCGAAGCCTCAGGAGTTAATATCGACAATCCCTCCGTGATGCCTGACTCCATGGTCATAAACCCGATTTCCTGGACTACCGGAGACGAACTTGCCTCAGCCGACCGGAGCGCTGGCTCATATATTATCGACCGCTTAGGCAACCTAAAGGACATAAAAAATATGGCCGACGCCCGTCTGGACCTAAAACGCAAAGTCGTCGTCTGTTCAACTTTCGACCAGGAAGCCTTTTACGGAGCCGGCTTCGAGCTGATAAACCCTTTTCCCGCCGGCGTTTTTCACATTTATGACGTGGCCCTGTATTACCATGACCTTCGTACCAATGTTGGGCGCCGGGTAAAAAATTTTATGGCCGTCGGATAGGCTTTTGTCAGAAAGGACGACTGGAGTATGAACAACTTGGAAAAATATAACGCAACTTTCATAGAAGTTTTCGGTGTCACCGTTGAGCAACTATCGGACTTAACTTTTCAATCCATATCCCAGTGGGACTCCATCGGCCACATGCAGCTGATCGCCTCCCTGGAGGCAGCCTTTGAAATCATGATGGATACCGATGATCTTATGGATTTTAACTCGTACGATAGGGGAAAGGAGATAATGAATAAATATGATATTAAAATATAAGATGAGCCATATTTTAAGCAATATCAGCTTTGGGACCAGGTGTGATTTAGACCATGACTTATTTCAACCATCTTGACAAATATGCCGAGCAGATCGCTTTAGTCGATGAATCCGGTGCAGACCAGACTTACGCCGCCATTTTAGCAGACGGTGACGAAATCGCCGCCAAGATCGGGCGACGCTGTCTTGTTTTCCTCAACTGTTCCAACTGCTTTGAATCAGTGACTGCATACTTGGGTTGCTTGCGAGCTGGGGTTGTCCCGGTGCTACTGAGCACCTCGCTAGACCCAGCGCTGCTCAATGATCTACTGGACAATTACCGACCGACATTCGTTTTCGGCCCGGAGGCTATGTTCAGGGGACGGGACTTCAGGGAGGTTTTCCGATTTAGGGAGTACCTGCTGGCCGCCACCGGTTACGAGCCGGACTATGGCCTCCACGACGATCTTGCTCTCATGCTGACCACCTCCGGCAGTACTGGCAGCCCCAAACTGGTCCGACAGTCATACCGAAACATCCAGGCTAACACTGAGTCCATCATCGAATATCTGGGCATCAGTCTGGAAGACCGGGCCATAACCACCCTGCCAATGCACTATACCTACGGTCTATCTATCCTTAACTCTCATCTGGCCAGCGGGGCTAGAGTGATCCTGACCGAAGCCTCAGTTACGGATCGAGCTTTCTGGAAGCTTTTGCGAGAGGAGCAGGCCACCACTTTCGGCGGAGTACCCTATATTTACGAGATGTTGAAAAAGCTTCGCTTTGAGACCATGGAGACGCCATCTTTGCGTTACCTGACCCAAGCTGGCGGTCGGCTGGATGCAGTACTACTGCGCGAACTATGCGATATCTGTGAGGATAAGGGACTTAGGTTCATTGTAATGTATGGGCAGACTGAGGCCACCGCTAGAATGTCCTGGCTACCGTGGGAACGGGCCCGTGAAAAAAGCGAAAGCATTGGCTTGGCAATTCCTGGAGGTAGATTCTGGCTGGCCGATGAAGAAATAGAGCCAATTAAAGAACCAGGGATGGTTGGCGAACTGGTCTACGATGGGCCCAACGTCACCCTCGGTTATGCTGAGAGCCGCCACGATCTGGCCCGAGGCGACGAACGCGGCGGTCGACTATTCACTGGGGACTTGGCCAAATGCGATGAAGAGGGGTTCTATTACATAGTCGGCCGCAAAAAACGCTTTTTGAAGCTTTTCGGTAGCCGGATCAATCTCGACGAGTTGGAAAACCTGTTAAACCGCGAAGGTTACCTTTGCGCCTGCACTGGAAGCGACGATCAATTGGTGATTTTCTTTGAGGGATTGGACGAACAGCGGGCTCAAGTGGAATTATTTTTGAGTGAACGACTGAAGCTCAACCGGGGAGGCTTTAAGGTCCGACTTATCCAGGCAATCCCCCGAAATGAAGCTGGAAAGATGCTCTATGCAGCCTTGCCGCTATGAACAGTAATACAATAAAAAAATACGGAGGCTATGTCCGCCTGCTCGACATTGAAACCGAGGTCCCGGCTGATTGGGATTTATCCGGCGCTACCCATGTCCGGGTCTCACTACCAGCCGGGCGAAACGGACAGGCGGTCATGGAAGCCCGAGGCTTCGTTTTCGGTGACCGGACTTTGGACGTGGAAATCAGACCACTGAAAACGAAGATTGACTACAGTCGGCTGGTACGAATCAAGCTAGAAGCCGTTCGGGACCATAGCCGAGAAATACTTGACATTGCTCTGGCTGCTTTCCCCTTTGACCGCCGTTTCCATTTGGCTCCAGACTACGAGCCCAAGGTGGCTAAAGCAGTACTCGAAGCCTTGGTGGCCGAACTAGACGAAGTACTGATCTGTCACTTTAAGGGCGAGATGATCGGTTTCCTGGCCCTCCGGGAGGTCAGTGACAAAAAGGTTTCAGTCTACTTGGCTGCCGTAGCTGAAAAATCCCGAGCCTCTGGAGCTGGCTTATCGCTGTATGCCGGAGCTGTTGACCGAGCTGCCAAACTTGGCTTTGAGGTAATAGAGGGGCGGATATCGTCACTCAACACACCGGTAATTAATATGTACGCCTTTCTGGGGGGCACATTCGCCAACCCAAGGGACGTCTACCTAAAGGTTATGTAAACATGTGTTTTGACCTCAATAGCCTAGCCGGTACCCATCCCTACGGTCTAGCTGGCAAAGAAAAGAGAGCTTTGTACCGCCAAGCTTTGACCGAACTGACCAGGAGCCATTACCAACGCTGCCGAGCCTACCAACTAATTGTCGAAGCCTACGGTCACGATCCCAATCAGGTATGGGACCCCCAGGAGCAGCCCATGTTACCGGTGCGCCTGTTTAAAGAACTGGAACTCTTAAGTGTACCCCAAAAAGAGGTGGTCAAGACTATGACCTCCTCAGGTACTTCCGGTCAGGCCGTGTCCAAAATTTTTCTGGACAAAGAAAACACCCGCAACCAAAGCCTAGTCTTGACTCGGATTATTAACTCATTCATCGGACCGAAACGTCTGCCGCTTCTAATTCTGGACACTGAGATGGTCAAGTACGACCGCAAAATGTACTCGGCCCGGGGGGCCGGAATCGTTGGGTTTTCCACCTTCGGGCTAGACACCGCCTACGCCCTCGACCAAAATATGAATCTCGACCAGAACTGTCTGCAAGCCTTTGTTGACAAACACGCCGGTAGCATTGTACTTCTTTTCGGCTACACCAGCATAATTTGGGAATACACTCTCAATGAAATGGAAAAGGCCGGTCTTAGCTTTCAGCTAGAAGACGGGCTACTGTTTCATATCGGCGGCTGGAAAAAACTTCAAGACCACGCCGTAAACGCTGCCGCTTTCAACGAAAAGGTCAGGAGTCTATTCGGCCGAGTCCGCGTCCACAACTACTACGGCATGGCTGAACAGCTAGGTTCAGTTTTTGTCGAATGCGAGAGAGGCAATCTGCACTGTTCCATTTATTCAGATGTCATCGTCAGGAGGCCGGAAGATTTCTCCGTCCAAGATTTCGGCCAACGCGGCTTTTTGGAACTTTTGTCGCTGTTACCCACCAGCTATCCAGGGCATGCGTTGCTAACCGAGGATGAGGGTGAGATTTTGGGTGAGGACGACTGCCCCTGCGGCCGGCTGGGCAAATACTTCAAAATTCATGGGCGTATCAAAGGCGCCGAGATAAGAGGTTGTAGCGACACTTATGAGCAGCGTTGACTACCTCATCGGCTCAGAGGAAATATGCCATCGGCCACTTAAAACTTTTGATGAGCAGGCTTGCGCCATGACTGCAGATTTTTCTACGGCTCTGATGGCCGACCTTCAGACCAAAGCAATGCCTGACGTCCTCACCCTGGCTTTCTGGTGCCGCAAGGCCAACATCAGTCACCTCCGTGAGAGCCTGCCCAAAGGTGAGCACCGCCTGGGACGGGGACTGGCTTTCCATATTGCCCCGGCCAATATTCCAGTCAATTTCGCCTTTTCCTATATATTTTCAGTCTTAGCTGGTAACGCCAACTTGGTCCGGGTCCCCTCACGGCCCTTCGCCCAAATCCCAGCTGTAGTTCGGGTGCTGAAGAGTGTTTTAAGTGATTACCCAGAAATCGAAAAGCGAACAGCTCTAGTTTCATACCCGGCTGACGATGCAGTCACGGCCGCCTTCTGTAACCGAGCTGACGTCCGGATCATCTGGGGAGGAGACGCAACTGTAACCAAGATACGGGCTATGAAGAGTAAATTGCGTTGCCAAGACATCTGTTTTCCCGATCGCTTTTCTTTCGCTGTGCTAAACGGGCGAGCCGTGGCTGAGGCCGGAGAAACTGAGCTCCAAACTCTAGCCAATGATTTCTACAATGACACTTTCCTCATGGACCAAAATGCCTGCTCATCACCCCAGATTATTTTCTGGCAAAATTCCTCAAGCTTGGCCAAAGAAAAATTCTGGGCTGCCGTGGAAAGTGAAACAGTCGCCCGCTACAACCTCCAGGCGACTTCGGTGATGGACAAATTCGACCAAAGTTGCCGGGAGGCGGTCGAACTGGCCGGGCTGGTTAAACACATCCAAAGGCACGGTAATCCCATATATCGGATCAGCTTGTCAGATTTGCCCGAAGAGGCAGAAAACCGTCTGCGGGGCAGTTGCGGCTATTTTTATGAATTTGACTTGGCCGATTTCGGGGTTTTTCGGAAATTGGTCACCGACAAATGCCAAACAGTCACCTACTACGGGCTAGACCCGCAAATCATACGAAATTTTGTGATCGACGAGGGTCTAAAAGGGGTTGACCGGATAGTTCCAGTAGGCTCGGCCCTGGACATCAGTCTGATTTGGGACGGTTTTGATCTTATAAGATCTTTTTCGCGCTTAATAGATTTAACTGAAAAACATCGTCGTGATAGATAGCAAAGACTAATATTATTTTTAGCTGTTTTCTGAAATATAGCGGATAAATAATGGAAGATCGAGGATGAAAGGAAAAAACGCCATAATTACCGGAGCTCGGAGCGGCATTGGCCGAGCCGTGACTGAGCTTTTCGCAACCTCGGGTGCCAACGTCTGGGCCATATTAAGGGAGCCCAACGACGAATTCGCCTCCTTTGCCGAAAGCCTGACTGAAAATTATGGAGTCTGGGTTAAGCCTTTGTTTATGGATTTGCAGGACGAGGAATTAATTAAGGCTGGAGTCAGAGCTGTAGCCAAGGAAAATAAAACGGTCGACATCCTGGTCAACAGTGCCGCCGTACCCCACGGAGCCTCATTGCAGATGACTACTGGCCGAGATCTGGACCATGTTTTTAAGATTAATTTTTTCGCACCTCTACTTTTGATGCAACTGATCTCCCGGCTAATGACCAGGCAGCGTAAGGGAGCCATTGTCAACATCGTGTCAGTGGTTGGGTTGGACGCCAGCCATGGCTACTGCGCTTACGGGTCGAGTAAGGCCGCTTTAGCCTTTGCCACCAAAATCGCTTCCCAAGAGCTAGCCCCGCATGGGGTGCGGGTTAATGCTGTTGCTCCAGGGTTGATCAGGACCAATATGATGGACCACATGTCCGATCAAGCCAGGACTGGTATGATTACTGGGGCGAGTCTGGGCCGGCCCGGTGAACCGAGTGAAGTGGCTCAAGCTGTGGCCTTCCTGGCTTCCGACCAATCATCTTTCATCACTGGACAGATTTTAAGAGTAGACGGAGGATTATGATGACCGTAGCAACTATCCAAGAGCTACAACAAATGGCTACCAGCATGCGCTTGACGGCCCTGGACATGGCCCTTGGAGCGGGGCGCAATGGAGCCCATTTGGGGGCGGCTATGAGTGCCATGGAAATCATGGCCGTTCTCTACGGCCGAGTCCTCCATCTCGGCCAAGTCAATCCGGCCAAGCCCGACGGCGATCGCTTTTTGGCCAGCAAGGCCCACTGCGTCCTGGCCCATTACACCGCTTTAGCTGAAATTGGCTTAATCAGTAGGGAGGAACTGGGCACCTTTGGAAAAAGCGGCACCCGCCTGGCTGGCCATCCGGCCATGAATCCAGAACTGGGGTTGGAATATTCCGGCGGTAGCTTGGGCCAAGCCATCGGATTCGCCATTGGCCTGGCTCTGGATGCTAGGCGCAAAGGCCGAAATCACCGAGTTTTTGTACTAATGGGGGACGGAGAACTCAACGAGGGTTCCAACTGGGAGGGCTTTATGGCAGCGGCCCATTTCAAGCTCAATAACCTGATCGCTATTGTGGACAAAAACCAGCTCCAGTACGACGGCCCCACCGAGGAAATTATGGCCTTGGGTGACCTGGGTGCAAAATTGCAGGCCTTCGGTTGGCAGACAGCGGAAGTCGATGGCCACGACGTTGGGCAACTGCTAGCGGCGCTGAAATCCAAGCCCGGGGACCAACCGTTAGCGGTTATCGCCAACACAATCAAAGGCAAGGGAGTGTCATTTATGGAAAACGTCCGAGAGTGGCATCATTCTACTCTGTCTCAGGCCCAGTACAACATGGCGGTCAAAGAGGTAAGGGAGGCCGCCTCACTATGATGGAACTGAGTCCCAAAAATGTTCGGATGCTCTCAATGCTGGGTCAGCGTGGCAGCATCTTCGGAGTAGCCCTTCTAGAAATAGCCAGGGAACACTCTGATCTGATGGTCCTGACAGCAGACCTTGCCCTGCTATCGGGACTTGGCAAGTTCCAGTCCCAGTACCCAGACCAACTATTAAACCTTGGTATTGCCGAACAGAACATGCTGGGAGTGGCTTCCGGCTTGGCTAAAGAGGGTAATTGCGTCTTTGTAACCACCTACGCCACCTTTTTGACCATGCGGGCTTACGAACAAATCCGAGACAATCTCGGCTACATGCAGTTCAATGTTAAATTGGTGGGGGCCTCAGCTGGGCTGGCCATGGGCATGAGCGGCAACACACATTACGCCATTGAGGACTTGGCCATCATGCGGGTGGTACCAAATATGACGGTCCTGTCCCCAGCCGACGCCGGTGAGGCCCTGAAAATGGCCCAAGCCGTCTGCGATATAGACGGACCTGTCTACATCAGGTTGACCGGGGGACTGAACTGCCCGGTGGTCTATAAAGAGGAATTTGACTTTAAAATTGGCCGGGCTCAGGTGCTAACCGAAGGCAGCGACTTAGCCCTGATCGCTTGCGGCACTATGGTGGCCGAAGCCCTCAAAGCGGCCGAACTGCTCCGGGCTCGGGGCCTTGAGGTCACGGTAATCAACATGCACACGGTCAAACCTCTGGACACCGAAATCTTGGACCGAGTTTTCGCCGCTCATCGGGCGGTGGTGACCATAGAGGAACACAGTTGCCTCGGCGGCCTCGGTAGTGCGATTGCCGAATACCGATGTAGCTTCAAATCGGTTGCCCCTCTTTTGATCATTGGATTGCCAGACGCCTTTTCCAGGGCTGATGAGCAACCTTTCTTGCTGGAGCAAGCCGGCCTCACTGCCTCCCGCTTAGCAGACAGTGCGGATAAATTTTTCAACGAAGTTAAATAAATCTGGACAAACGGACCCCCATCACCATGATAGCAAGTACCTTGGAAGGTATAAAAATAACCGGGCTGGCTTCAGCGGTGCCGACCAAAAAAGTCAGCAACGTTGACTACTGCACTCTTTTTGGTCAAGAAACTGTGGATAAGATTATTGCCACCACTAGCGTGGAAGAATGTTATCACGTCCATGAAAATCAAACCGCCAGTGATCTAGCCTTCGCTGCAGCTCGACATCTTCTTGAGCAGCTGGATATCCCGCTAAAGTCAATCGGCCTGCTTATTTTCGTGGTTACCTATCCCGACTATTTCGTACCAGCCACGGCTAACGTGCTGCATAAAAGGCTGGGGCTGTCCACTGACTGCCTGGCTTTCGACATGAATCTAGCCTGCTCTGGCTTTGTGGTGGGACTTCAGACGACCGGAGCCCTGCTCAAAGCCAGTAGCGCCCGTTATGCTTTGCTCTTAGTTGGGGATAGCACCAGTAAGGTGGTTTCGCCGGACGATAAATCCAGGCTGTTGTTCGGCGACGGCGGGGCTGCGGTTCTATTGGAGGCCGCTAATGCAGCTACGCCAATGCATTTCGGGGTCCGGACCGACGGTCGGCGTTTTAAGAGCATCATCGTCCCAGCCGGGGCTTTCCGACAGCCCCAGGCCTCGAAAGAGCCCGAACTATGGGGCGACGGCAACACCCGCACCGACTATCATCTGTTTATGGACGGCACCAATGTCTTTTCCTTTACTATGACCGACGTCCCGGCTCTCATCAAGGAATTTTTGGAGTACCACCAGCTAAACATTGAAAACTTCGATTCAGTAGTCTTTCACCAGCCAAACGCCTTTATTTTGAAGCATCTGGCCAAGAAAATAAAATTGCCTTTGGAAAAAATGCCCCTGTCCCTGGACCGCTACGGCAACACTAGTGGCGCTTCCATCCCAATTACTTTAAGTGACGCCTTCGGCTTGGTCCCCGAGGGACGGAAACATTTGCTGCTCAGCGGTTTCGGGGTTGGCCTGTCCTGGGCTTTAGCTTCAGTTAGCCTGGAAGCTGGGTCAATTCTGCCGATAATTCACACCGATGAATACCATCAAGACGGTTTAGTAAGCCATGAATGAACAATATACCCTAAATCTTGAAAACAGACACATCCTGGTCACCGGGGCCTCGGCCGGACTTGGTAAGGCCACGGCCCTTCTGGCCTCCCGGTTAGGGGCCAGGGTTAGCCTGTTGGCCCGCCGTGAAAACGAATTGCAAACCACCTTGAACTCCCTCGCCGGGACAGGCCACGGCTACTGGCTCTGTGATCTATCCTGCTTAGACGACATTGAACCCCGAATCAAGGAAATCACAGCGGCGGCAGGTCCTCTGGATGGACTTGCCCATTGCGCCGGGCTTGGCCAGAACCGCCCTCTGGCCATGACCAAACCGGATTTCGTCCGCAACCTGATGACTATCAATTTCGGCTCCTTTGTGGAATTGATCCGATCGGCGGCTAAAAAACGACACATCAACGATGAAGCCTCCATTGTTGGGGTGTCGTCGGTGGCAGCGATAAAGGGCGAAAAAGCCCAGGGAGCCTATGCCGCCTCCAAGGCGGCCATGGTCGGCCTAGTGCCGCCTCTGGCCAAAGAACTTGCTCCCAGGCGCATCCGGCTCAATGCGGTGGCTTTCGGGATGATAAAAACACAGATGTACAACGTTTTCAAAGAAGCTGGCGGTGATGACGAAATTCTGAAAGGTCAGTATCTGGGTTTGGGCGAACCGCAAGACGCAGCCAAGGTGATGTGTTTCCTGTTAAGTGATTATTCCCGGTTCATAACCGGAACAATCCTCACTGCTGATGGCGGCTATCTATCATGAACCAAAAGTTGTTTCCAAGCAACCCTATTGCTGGAGTCCTAATGACTAACAAACAAAAACTTGCCCTTCTGGAAGAGCTTTTTGATGCCGAAGTCGGTAGCCTTCAGCCGACCTCATTTCTGGAGGACATAGAACAATGGGATTCCATCAACAAGCTTTCCCTAATAATTTTGATGGACGAAGAATTTGGAAAAGCTATTGATGGCAATGACCTAAAAAAACTTATAACCGTCGGCGACATTCTTGAATTAATGGGTGAGAGTTAAACAACCTGGCCGATGGCCATCCCCTTCGTCTATACGTGAAGTTATTTCTTTTTAACATGGTGTATCTATTGTGCTTTTAAGCGTTGTTATTCCGGTTTACGGCAGCTCCACCATTCTGCCGGTGCTATTTGACCGACTAGTGGCGGCTCTCAGCCCCTGGACCGATTTTGAACTGATTATGGTCAATGACCATTGTCCTGAAGGCTCAGGAAAGGTGCTAGAACAATTGGCCGCCCAGGAAAAACGGCTCAAGGTCATTGATTTCATCCGTAATTACGGCCAGCATACCGCAATTACCGCCGGGTTGGATTTTGCCAGAGGTGACTATGCGGTGGTCATGGACTGCGACCTCCAGGACCAGCCGGAAGAAATAAAAAAAATGTATGACCACTTGGTGGCCGGCGGCTACGAGGCTGTCTTTGGCGTCCGGGTTACCCGTCAGCACAACTTAATCCGCCGATTTGAATCCAAAGTATTCAACGCCCTTTATAGGCTGTTTTCTCAAAATACAACCAAAACAACTCAAAATATCGATAATTTTTCAATAATAACCAGAAAAATAATCGAATCCTACCGCCTCTTCAGAGAAAGTGAACGCCTTTATGGAGCTGTCCTCGGCCGTATTCTGCCCGAGGTCGGCTACATCGAAGTGGTTCACTGTTCCAGATACGACGGAAAAAGTTCCTACACCCTGAGCAAAAAAATCCGCCTAGCCGCCAATACCATTATTGCTAACTCCAATAAGCCGCTTATTTTCGCAGTCTACTGCGCCCTGGGTGCCATGACCTTATCAGTGGTGATCGGCATCAAAATCTTGGTGTCCTATTTTATGGGAACCTCTGTCTCCGGCTGGACCAGCTTGATGCTGGCGCTATGCTTCTTTTCCGGGCTACAGATGATGTTTTTAGGTATCATCGGGGTTTACTTGGGCAACACCTCCACAGCGGTCAAGCATCGCCCCATGTATATAATTTCCAAAACGATAAATATATCTGAGAAACTAAAAAATGAATAACAGACTTACATTTCAGAAAAAAAAGAGACAACCATGACCAAAGCCAGATTTACCAAGATGAAAATCTCCGGCCTGAGCGTGGTTGTCCCCGATTATCCGCAGTCCATCGACGACCATATAGACTATTTCGACCACGACCCAGCCAAATTGGCCCGAGCCAAAAAGATAGTCGGCTATGGCACCCGATACACCAGTCCCCCGGGTTGCACTCCCACAGATTTATGCCTGGCGGCCGGACGCCGGCTCATCGGGGATATGAAAATTGACCTCGATGAAATTGACGCCTTAATCTGTGTTATGCAGAAGCCCGATTTTTCCCAGCCTGGATCTTCTTTCATCATTCACAAATATTTTCAACTACCTAAAACCTGCGCCTGCCTCGACCTCAACCAAGGCTGCCCCGGCTTTGTCTACGGTCTGTGGTTGGCCGGCAGTCTCTTGGAAAGCGGTTCTTGCCGCAAGATTCTGCTTTTTACTGGAGATTACTATGACTCTTCCCCAAAACTACGTAACCGCCTGCTCTTCGGGGATGCTGCAGCGGCCATGCTGGTGGAATATGACAAAGAGCCCAAGCCAAGCTATTTCAACCTCGGCGCCGACGGGAGCTCCTACGACCTTATCATCAACCCCTCCAGTGGAGCTCGGCTACCAATCAGACAGGACCTACTTGACCTTGTCGTAAGCGACCGTCAAGGTGATGAACTCAAACTCATTGATGGTTACCTTGATGGCCTTGAGGTCTTTAACTTTAGCATCCGGGAAGTGCCACCAAACGTGACCGAACTGTTTGAATACGCTGGCCTCATAGCCAGCGACATCGACTTTGCCGCATTTCATCAAGCGAACAAGCAAATCGTCAACCATATCGCCACCAAATCTGGGTTACGCAAAGACCAATATTCAGTCCTTACTTTCAGCGAATACGGTAATCAATCCTCAGCTTCAGTACCGGGGGTGTTAGCCCATATGCTCAAAGAACGGGCCGCCACTGGACAATTGAAAGTTCTGCTCTGCGGCTACGGCATCGGTGCGGCCTGGGCCAGTTGTATCACTGAGCTAGCTCATATTTATTGTTCCGGCATAATTAAGGAAAAATTTGACAACATGAGAACCAGAGAAGAAGAAATATCTTTCTGGATAAAAAGGATCTCAGGAGCGAACAATGACCCGAGCTGAATTTCTAAACGAACTTAAGGATATCCTCCAAAGAGATGACTCTTTGGAGCCGGAAATGGTTTTAAAAGATCTTGAGGAGTGGGATTCCCTTTCCATCATGGCCTTGGCTGGTTTTTTCGACCAACACTTTTCCAAAATCCTGCATTTCACCGATATTGAATCTTTCATCACGGTCGAGGATCTGATGATTGCGGCGGGTATTTAACTCATGTTCCACTTCAGGCCGGACGAAATTTTTCTGGTCACCGGAGCCTCGTCGGGAATAGGCAAAGGGACGGCTCTGCTTATAAACCAAGCTGGGGCGACAGTTATTGCCACCGGGCGAGACAACTCTAGACTAGCGGCCTTGCAAGAACAGTCGGCTGAATCTAATCGTCTTCACTGTGAAGTCAAAGACCTAGCCGAGAACCCAGACAGTCTACCGAACTGGCTCATGGACCTTAAAAAAAAGTTTGGCAAGCTCAAAGGCCTGATCCACTGCGCTGGACTCACCAGGACCGAACCACTAAGCCTGACCAACTATACCGGTGCCGTCAGCCTCTTTAGTATTGATTATTTTGCGCCACTGCTACTAGCCAAGGGGTTTGCCGACCGGAGAGTCAACACTGGTGAGGGAGCTTCCATGACTTTCATAGCCTCATTAGCGTCGGTCCGGCCGGATAAAGGCCAGGGTCTCTACGGAGGGGCTAAGGCTGCTCTGGTCAACACCATGCAGGTTATGGCTAAAGAGCTAGCCGGACGGCGGATCAGGGTCAACTGCCTATCCCCGGGCTTGGTCATGACTCCCATGGCTGAGCAATATATCCAAGATTACAATTTGGGTGAAAAACAAAAAGAACGCTACCCTCTGGGTTTGGGGCGTGTGGCCGACGTCTCAGCCTTAGCTGCCTTTATGGCTAGCGACCAGGCCCGCTGGATAACTGGGCAGAACTACATTCTTGATGGCGGTCTTATAGGATGAATGTTTTTTTAGAAGAACTTGATAGTCAAGCTTTCGGGCGGAACGTGCTGAAAATAAACGATCCCGAAGAAGTAGCCGACTTTGAAAATTTCGAGCGAGAGCATATAATGTGCCGCTCGCCCTATTACGTATATGTAAAAATACTGGCTGAATCGCTGAGCCTCATTCATTATTTTGAGGAACATGGCTTCCGCTTCGTCGAGTACCAGCTGGAAATGACCAAGCGTTTGCCGACCAAAAAATACGACACCGCCATGTTTGGCAATATTTTCAGGTTAGAGGATGTCGGGCCGATGGACGACATTGAGCCGATACTCAGGCTGGCCGATGAAATATTTAAATCTGACCGCATTTTCCTTGACCCTGAGGTAGACGTTTCTCTGGCCCGGAACCGTTACCGACTGTATATAACAAAGTCCTGGCGTTCCACCAAGGAAAACCTCATTATGTGTTCTGACCTTCGCGATAACAGTTTGATCGGTTTTCATACCCACTTGAAACAGGATTCTGTCTCCATGTTACATTTTCTTGGCGGTGTGGCACCAAACCACAAGGGTTCTGGGGCAACCATCGGTTTTGAACGTATGCTCTTTAACCGTTGGATAGATGAGGGAATACGCAAGGTGACAACTCATATTTCGCTGTCCAACTACAAAATCATGGAAGCCGAATACAAAGCTTTCGACTTCAAGGCTAAACAGTCGTGGGCGGTTTTACGGAAAATTTATCCTACCCAGCAGTAACTAACGACTATCAGAATGGTTAATATTTCAAAAAAATAAAGATGAAATAATGCTATTTATGCATATTGAATCATATGTCGAATAGTTCGTTTATGCATATTAACTATTTGTATGTTATTTAGAATTTAAAACTAATATACAGGTTAACATATCTATTTTTGGCCGCCTATATCAATCTTCTAGCCCCGTAATAATGCTGTCGGTAATACTCTTCTTTAATTTTAACCTTAACAACTTTCTTGTTGCGACCGGGAGCATGAACCGTCTGGTTGCGCCCAACGTAATGGCTGTTACCAGGTAAGGCTAGGCCAAAATGGCTCCTTTTTACCAGCTAAAAGTATGCCAGATAAGCTGGTAAAAAAAGAATTTACCAGCCAAAGTGGACCAGTTTAATTGTGTTTAATTTTTTTAAGTATGATTAATATTTGATCAACCGTTAAAATTCCTCAAAAACCTGAATTCTTAAATTTTTTTGTCAGTAATCTCAAGATGTTAAAAATGACAAGAACGAAAAAATAGACTTTTTACTGGTCGATCATATTTACTAATGAGGAAGTTTTTTTGTTGTTTAACGTAGCCGACGCCTAGTCTACTCCAAGCCTCTATCTTGGCGTCATTAAAGCTATCGAAAAGTCTACCGCAAGTCCTGCTGTCTCACCTTATGACCCCGTTTAAGACCTTAGTGTCCAACCTCGTTTTCAAAGCATCTAAGTTCCATGGTAATGAGATGTTTATTGAGATGGTTATCTGGACTGTGCCCCGCCACAACAGCCCCGCCAAATGCTTCAACAAAATGACATATTAACTGCGGAAAAAAGCTAGGAGACAAGTCAAGAATTATGACAAAAAATGTGGCAAATACAGTTGTAGGGTAGGCAACTGGCGAGGTCTCCATTGATTGGCTCCTTTTCCAGTCACCCCCCGTCAAACCGGGCATGCGGATTTCCCGCACCCAGCTTTCACTGTGACGATTCTCGACTTCGCTCACGAGTACT
>JAISWF010000028.1 GCA_031271165.1 Deltaproteobacteria bacterium | reverse complement strand
TACTTTGTTTAGCAAGCTCGTCCACTTTACTAGGCCTTATATGCGATTTCTGTTCGTCGGGCCGAGGGTTTGCCTCCAGCTTCTTTCAGTTGAACCTCACGGTTTTCCCTTTGCTTTTGCCTACAGTTCCTACTGCCAAGCCTGGAGCGGACATTTCACCGCTCTGGATAACGCCCATGCCGGGCACACTAAAAAAAGCCCTCAGAGGCCTCAGTGGCATCCGGGGGCTTTTTTAATTGTCATAAGTGGAATGATTTTGCGTCGGCAACGGTTTGCCAGAATAACTCATGCCCTGCCAAAAGCAATTCAAATAGAACTTCCATAGCTTTACAGACAAACGAAGATTCTTTTGAGCCTTCAGACCAGGAATTTCCGGCGGCGTAAATAGAACACTACACCTGGTTAAAAATTCATAAGTCGCAAGTATTCTTAAGATGCCGTTCAGCCCCATGATTTGTCTGTTGGTTGACGGTTTTTTCTTTTCAGGTTATTATAAACATGTCAGATATTATATGGAGGCGAGGAATGCATATCAAAGTGGGCGACTTGGTCGTCTATCCCGCCCATGGGGTGGGCCGCGTGGAGTCGGTAGAAGAAAAGCCGAAAAATAACGACGGCACCGGCTTAGTGGTACTGCGTATACTGGACAATGGTATGCAAATCATGATTCCAGCCCGAAACCTTAAGGAAGTCGGCTTACGGCGTCTTATAACCAAAAAAGAAGTTAACGTCCTCTATGAGCAGCTCAAACAACCTCCGGTCATTATGGAAGCCAGCAACTGGAACCGTCGCCACCGTCATTATCTAGACAAGTTGAAAACCGGAGCCATATCCGATGTTTGTGATGTACTACGGGAACTTATGACCATGAGAGGAGAAAAAGAATTATCTTTCGGAGAACGCAAACTCTTGGATACAGCCAGAGCCCTTTTGATCAAAGAAGTAGCCATGGTCACCAACCGCAACGAAGAGAGAATCAGCCAGGAACTGGACAGTTTTTTCCCTCCGCCCAAGGCTTCCACCGCCTAAGCGAGCCCCGGTGACTAATTCCCATACCTGCCATGTGCCCCCAGTAACCCACGTAATCAACGAAAGTTTTTCAGGACAACGGCTTGACACCTTTCTGGCCAGACTTTATCCTGAACTCTCCCGCTCATTTTTAGCCAAAACCGTCCGGACGGGTGGCGCCCTCATAAATGGTCGGCCGGCCAAGCCTTCGACGGAGTTAAGATGCGGTCAAATTCTGACCTTCTTTCCGCCCGAGTCGCCTAAGCCCGAATTAAAGCCTGACCCGACGATACTGCTGGACATAATTTACGAAGATAGCGATCTTCTGGCCTTAAACAAACCGGCCGGGCTAACTGTTCATCCCGGGGCCGGAGCAAGCGGCCCCACCTTGGCCGCAGCTATTTTAGCCGCCCGACCGAACCTGACCGTAGTCGGACCGCAGACAAGACCCGGCCTAGTCCATCGGCTAGATAAAAACACCAGCGGGGTGCTGGTGGTGGCTAAAAATATTTCAGCCATGGAATTCCTGAGTTCCGCCTTTGCCGAAAGAAGAGTGGAAAAACGTTACCTGGCTTTCGTGACCGGTAGCCCTCCCGATCGCGGCTGCATAAACTCCCCCATCGGCCGTCATCCTACCCTGAGACACAAGATGAAAGAGGGTCTCCCCCAGGGCAAACCCGCCGTAACCGTATTTAAAGTTTTAAAGCGCTTTTTGAAAACCAATCTGGCCTTGGTCCACCTCAAACTTCTAACTGGTCGTACCCACCAAGCCAGAGTTCATCTGGCCTCAATCGGGACTCCAGTCTTAGCCGACCCTATTTATGGCCGCCCACCAAAAAACCTGACCCACCTGCACCCCAATCTGGCTCCCCTTCTGACCAGACAATTTCTTCACGCCCGTCGATTAGTGGTCCCCCACCCTGAAGGTAAAAGGATGATTTTCCGGGCCCCCTGGCCCGATGATTTTCTGGCTTTATTGAGTGAACTGATTAAAATAGAATCTGAAATTTAATTGTTTTAGCTCCAAACAGAAAAGGCCTAAAACCAAGCTGTCCGACTAAAACGCCCGGCCCAGAGGGCACCTAATCGGCCGCTTATCAGGGTGAGAGCCGGCCAAGAGAACAGCTGGCCATTGGTCATGATCTGTCCTGCGGCAGAATTAACTTTCGGAGCCATTCTTCCCAATCGATCTTAACTCTCAGTGACGTCTTCAGTCTCGTCTTGATCCTCGGCAATGGCCAGCGGAGCCACGTCGCCGACGATCTCCTCTTTTTCAAGATCCATGAGCTTGACCCCATGAGTGTTGCGATGGGCCATTCTGACCTCGGAGACCTTAAACAAAATAAGCCGGCCAGTGTTGGTAATAAGCATAAGCTGATCGTTGTCGGTGACTTTGAAAACAGCCACCACCCCGCCACCGGAGGTTGTCCTGAGGCCTTGCCCGCCACGGCCCTGGACGGTATATTCCGAGGCATTGGTGCGCTTGCCGTAGCCGTTTTCCATTACCGTCATGAGTACTTCACCTTGCCCAGGAGAAATAATGTCCATGGCCACCACCCGATCTTTATTAACCAGCCTGATGCCCCGGACCCCGGCAGCCGATCGGCCCATGGAACGAATGTCATCTTCTTTGAAACAAATGGCCTTGCCGTTAAAGGTCGATAGCACAACAGCGCTCTGGCCGTTGGTGACGGCGGCGGATACCAGCTCATCATCGTCGCTTTTTATGGTCATGGCGATAACGCCATTTTTTCGGGGATTTTGGAAACAGGCCAAATCGACTCGCTTGACCACCCCGGTCCGGGTAGCCATGACCACGAAGCGACCGGCCTCGGCCAGATCGCCGACATCCAAAACCGCATTAACCTTTTCCCCATCGGTCAGAGGGACAAGGTTGATGAGAGCCTTGCCTTTGGTGGCCCTGGCCGCCAAAGGAATCTCATGGACCTTAAGCCAATAAAGGCGGCCCCGGTTAGTCAAAAACAAAAGGTAGCTGTGAGTTGAGGCTACATACATGCGCTCAACAAAATCGTCTTCCCGGGTTTTGGCGCCGGTCAGCCCCTTGCCGCCCCGCTTCTGGGTTTTGTAGGCACTCACCGCCGTGCGTTTGATGTACCCTCCGTGGGTGATGGTCACCACCATCTGTTCATCGACGATAAAGTCTTCCGGGTTAAAGGCCGATGACGGTCCTTCATCGGTTATCAAAGTACGTCTGGGATCTCCATAATCGCTCTTTAAAGCGATGAATTCATCTTTAATCACTTGAAAAAGGATAATCTCAGAGCCCAAAATGGACTTGAAATACTCAATATCCTTGATCACAGCGTCGTATTCATCATCAATGGCCTTTCGTTCCAGCTGGGTTAATTTCTGAAGCCGAAGATCCAAAATGGCCTGGGCCTGAAGCTCGCTGAGGCCAAACCCGGTTATCAGCCCACTTTTGGCCTCGGCTGGGGTACTACTCCGACGGATGAGGGCGATAATCTCGTCTAAATGACTCAATGCCAGACGCAAACCTTCGAGGATATGGGCTCGGGCCTCGCTTTTGGCCAAATCAAAACGAGTCCTTCTGAGCACCACTTCCTTACGGTGCTCCAGAAAATAACTTAAAGCCTCTTTAATGTTCAAAAGTCTCGGCGTCTGGTTGACGATAGCCAGCATGTTGATGCCAAAACTGATTTCCATTTGGGTCATGCGGTAGAGTTGGTTTAAAATGGTCTCCGCCATGTCCCGCTTGTCGCGCTTGAGTTCCAAAACCACCCTCATCCCTTGACGGGCGGTCTCGTCGCGGATTTCGCCGATGCCCTCGATCTTTTTCTCCCGGACCAATTCGTCGATGGTCTCAACCAGTTTGGCCTTGTTGACCTGGTAAGGCAGCTCGGTAATCACGATGGCCGTAATTCCAGTGGACTGCCGGCCTTCATGAAGGGTTTCCACCTCAGCTTTGGCCCGGATCCTGATGATGCCCTTGCCGGTGCAATAGGCTTCCCGGATACCTTCCCGGCCCAGGATAAAACCAGCCGTCGGAAAATCAGGTCCCGGAATATGCCGCATGAGTTCAGCTATGGTGATGCCGGGATTATCAATTAAAGCCGTCAGGCCGTTTAAAACCTCTCCGAGATTGTGGGGGGGGATGTTGGTGGCCATGCCCACGGCAATTCCCGAAGAGCCGTTGATTAAGAGGCCCGGAGCCCGGGTGGGCATGACCTGGGGCTCTTCTAAGGAGCCGTCATAGTTGGGCATAAAATCGACGGTCTTTTTTTCCAGATCGGCCATGAACTCGTGAGCCAGCTTGGAAAGCCTGACTTCGGTGTAACGCATGGCCGCTGGCTGGTCACCGTCGACCGAGCCAAAGTTTCCCTGACCGTCGGCCAGAGGGTAGCGCATGGTAAAATCTTGGGCCAGACGAACCAAGGTGTCATAAACCGCCTGGTCGCCATGAGGGTGATATTTACCAATCACGTCACCGACAATGCGGGCCGATTTTTTGTAAGGTTTGTTATGATCGTTGCCTAGTTCCGCCATGGCGAAAAGGACCCGCCGGTGAACAGGCTTAAGACCGTCGCGAGCATCCGGAAGGGCCCGACCAATGATGACGCTCATGGCGTAATCAAGATAAGAACTTTTTATCTCATCTTCAATGTTTATGTTTTCGAAATGCTCAAATTCCAGTCGTGGTTGATCCATTTTTTGGTCCAGGGGCAAGAAGGAGGACGCCAAGGTCGGCGTAAAAGTTTTGACTAATTAACTTGACCAGGTAGGCCATAACCTTATAATTATAGCAAAAAAATATACAAAATCAATTTATCTAATATTTTTCAGCAAAATCAATGCGTTAGCCTGACTAAACTCTTTCCTTTAATAATCCAACCTGGAGGCCTGGGGCTTGGCCGCCAGGGCTTCTGTTCAGCTTCTTTGGGGCCGAAAGGACTTCAAAAACAACTATCTTAGATCAACTAGCCACCTAAATTTATTAAATTAGTTTTATTTTTTTATTGATACTTATTACTATCAATTGTACTATTTGCGGCCACCCATAAAAAACGGGAGCACCCAGGTCAAGGGGCACTCCCGTTAGTTGGTCCAAGGAGGGTTTAGGTTGGACGAAATTGTATTATAAAACTCTTAGCTTAAGAGAGTCAGGGCCAAGGTGGAAATACTGTTGGCCTGGGCCAGCATGGCGGCAGCGGCCTGAGCTAAAATATTGTTTTTGGTAAACTCGGTCATCTCGGTAGCCACGTCAACATCGGAAATGCGGCTCTCTGAAGCCTGAAGGTTTTCAGCCTGGATAGTCAGGTTCTCAATAGTTGCCTCCAGCCGATTTTGGGTAGCCCCAAGATCGGCTCTGATTTGATCTTTTCGCATAATAGCCGCAGTTACGTATTCCAGGGCTCTTTGGGCGGTCTCCTGGGTCCGGATGGAACCTCGCCCGTCGGCCGCATCCTGGACTTCGGTCATTGTGGACAAGACAGCCGTATTTTCTGCTGTTATGCCTCCTATATACCCAAGGAAAGTTGTATCGCCATCGTCTACTATTTTTATATCGTATGTAGCGCCGTAATTTCTTCCATTTAGATATACATTAAGCCCTCCCCCACCTCCAGTCGCCGTAGTCATGGTGGCCCAATTCTCACCTCCATAACTAAATTTAGTCCCGGCAGAATTAGGAGTATTGGTACTTAGATTTGTAAAGTTAATAGCAGAAGCGTTAGCTGCAACATTCGTCCTATAATCTAATTCTTGGTTATTATTATCGCCTCCTTCTTTAAAAAATACTAAAACACTAGTTCCTGAAACCATCGCCCAAAAAAGACTATCTGAGTTATTATTAATAGCTGAAACCAAACCTGCAACAGTACTACTGCCTTCAAACCAAGTTTTAGTACCCGTGACGGCATCTTGCGCTGCATCAGCACTTCCCACCCAGTATGCTTCAGTATCGCCTAAACAAAAAGCTACATACTCACTATTACTCGCATCAGCAATCAAATCAGCACTTATGGTTATCATAGCTCGGCTTTGGGTCCCATTATTTACCGCACTAACAAGCTCTTCAAGAGTCATTCCACTTTCACCGTATCGTCCGGCTAAATACTTCCCTGCATTAGCAAACAATACCATGGCCGAACCATTATCATTGGATAAACTTTGATTATTGTCCCAATTATAGGCAAAAGCAAACCCAATTGCGGAATCAGTCTGGACAACATCAGTCAAAGCGCTAAACCCACCTCCGCAGCAGCCGCTCAGTCCAGTAGCGGGGTTGCCGCCGGTACCCCAGATATCGTTGGTCGAGTCACCGCCGAGGTTTAAACCAGTCGAGGTGGTGGCCCGAGTATCGGCGGTGTTAATGTAATAATAATCTTCCGCTGCATTATTGCCTACCCCGAAATGGACCCGAATCCCTTGCCCGTTGTTGACGGTATTCATCGAGCCGTCCAGGAGTTTGATCCCGTTAAAGTTGGTGGCATTGGAAATACGGTCAATCTCAGTAGCCATAGCCCGAAACTCGGCATTGATAATTTCGCGCTGAGCGGTGGTGTAGGTACCGGTAGCGGCCTGTTCAGCCAGTTCCTTCATACGGATGAGCTTGGCATCAATAACGCCCAAGGCCCCGTCAGCCGTCTGAATGAGACTGACCGCATCGGCGGCGTTTCGGATGCCCTGAAGGGTGGTCGCAATGTCGGCCCGCATCATTTCCCGAACCGCCAGACCGGCTGCGTCATCGGCAGCCCGGTTAATGCGGAGGCCAGAAGAGAGCCGTTCGATGCTCTTACTCAAATTGCCATAAATTGAACCCAAGTTGCGAGCTGCGATCATGGCCGGCATGTTGTGGTTGATAATGAGAGCCATAAAATTCCTCCTTGATGTTAGCTTAGGCGGGCTTCCCTGCCCGCAATCGCCGAGAGATATATCTAAAGGTTCGCCCGAGTCAAAGGTCAACCTCGGCTTGAGCTTTCTTTCAGGTTTCTTATCGGATAACCCAAGACAGAACTTTAAAGAAATCTCACGGTCAAATTAACTTTTTTTCATCCTGGAGACATTATTGGCTTATGGCCGGCTCATATAAACCTCAAGTAAAATATTAACTCCAGGTTTTTAAAACAAAAAAGCTCCCTGGCTCTGGCAATTGAAGACCTCAGAATTGTGCCTAAAATCATCTTTTCGAGATAACCTATTTGTCCTTAAACTCCCACCTCCCAACGACCAGCCTCCCCACTACTTTGGTTAATGTCTCATTAAAGTTGGCGGCCGGATTGTCAGCGGCCTGATTGTTCGGCCTTAAGACCAGGATTTAGTCCGGACCGACCGGGAGCCCGGAGCCCAAAAAGATCTTAATTATCCAAAGTTAACCTTGGCCGGCTGGCCCTTTCCCCTAGGCCTCGGCGGCTGGCCAAACCCGGCTCAGCCTAATTTGGCTCCGTCGCTGGAGCGGACAGACCGTCCTATCCAGGCCGCAACACCATTTTGGGCCTTGGTCCGACTTAAGCCCGACCAAAAAAGGAGCGTCTTTCCCGGACCCTGGTCATTCAATCATAATCTTCTTGATTTTTAGTCCTTTACGCCTTAAACTTGACAATAGAGGGTGACGATCGGTTATCCCCAACTTTTAGCCAAGTACAGGACAAACCAAGTATTTTTTAAGCCGGCCATCGGCCAAAGGGAGAACCTTCCAATTTCAGAGGTTGGTTAACTAAACGGTATTACCTGGTAGTGGTGCGATTTAGCACTGCCATGCGGTCGGCTTGTGGGTCCGATCAATTAAACAAAAATTAAAAAAAATAATACCTCTTAAAATGTTAGAACCGCTCTTGGAACAAAAAACTTATCCTTTCCAAAACCGGCCCTTTTTGATTCAATAATGAGTGATGACCAAACCTTACATAACGAAGCTCTGACCAAGATCCTCGATTCCAACCTGGAAGCCCAGACAAGGAACAACCAAGCTAGGTATCGCGACCTGCGCTCTATGGCCACGCCTGGATTTCTTTACGTTTTCGACCTGGCCCCCACTCTCCTCCACTTTAACCATCCCGATCTTCCAGGCTTTCTCGATCACCCCGATGTCCGCCACGGACTGGTCGGCTATGACGACTGGCTCGACTATGCCGAAAACATCCCCGTCGGGCCGTGGACCAACGCCTCGATCTCCGAACCAGTGATCGAGTGTTTGGTGCTCATTGGTTCCTCCGGTTCGGTCGGACACACTCACCGCTCGGATCTGGACTACTGGGTCTGTTACAGTCCTGACCGCCTCAGCGGTCGGGCTCTGGCTCTGTTTAAAGAAAAGCTTCAACTGGTCTCGGCCTGGGCTTTACGGGAATTCGGCACGGAAGCCAACTTTTACCTGGTCAATCTGGCCGATCTGGCTCAGGGGCGTATAGAACATAGCTGGGGCGAGGAAACTGATGGGGAAGTGGCCCCTTTGCTGCTGATGGAGGAGCTTTACCGCACCATTCTTTTTGTCGCCGGCCGCATACCACTGTGGTGCGTCTGGCCGCCTGACTTATCCGAAAACGAGTACCGTCTCCAGGCCCTGACCCTGGCCCCTCTCAATTGGAATCAGACCCCTCCCAAGTATGTGGACATGGGATTTCCGGCCAGACCGTATCCTCAAGAATACCTGGCTGCGGCCATGTGGCTGGCCTACAAATCGGAGGCTGACCCATTTAAAGGGATCCTTAAATTGGTTCCTATCCTTGAAGCTGTGGAAACCGACTTTCAGAGCCCGCTTTTGTGTGATCTGGTCAAAAGTGAAATCATCAACAACCCATTTTCCATGACTGCGGTCGACCCATACATCATCACCATTGACCGGGTCATCAGCTACGGCTCCCAAAACCTCAGTCCTGAGCATTTGGAACTTTTACGCACGGCCGCTGTCCTTAAAGTCTTGGGACTGACCGGGCGCTCGGGGGAGGCGGTCCGGACCGGGGTCATCAGCCCCTCTAAACTCAGTGTTCTCACCAAATGGCTCAAAGAGTGGGGCTGGACCCCCGACCGGCTGGCTCACATGGCCTCCTACGATCAGTGGACCGAACGAGAGCGCCTGAGGCTGGGCAACGACATCCTCATGATGCTCCTGGGCGTCTACATGCGCATATCCAGCGATCTAATCACTCGCTTTCCCGGTCAGGTCAATGCCCAGGATGAGGAACTGGCCCCCTTTGCCGCCCGGATCCTGGGCCGCCAGAGAGGGTTGGAAGCCACCGTTGAATTACTCCCGTCTGATCTCCACCGCTTAAGCCTTTCCCGGCGCATGGTTTTCCAACAGGACGTTTTAACTGGACAATGGGCCATCTATAACCTGCCTCCCTCGGTTAGCTTACCCGACGAACCGCTGACGGATCTCCATGAGGACAGCGACGTTATCTTTGAATCGGAGCGGGTGGCTAAAGCTGCCGCCTGGCTGGTCCGCAACGAACTCTATGGCGACGATCTCCAAGTTTGCGTCTCCGACTCCTTTGAACTGACGACTCCCATGCTGAAAGCCTATCTTAAGGCCCTAAATGACAACTTCCCGCCGGTGGAATTCTATAACCTCGACACCGACACCATCTGGCAGGTCGGCGCCAAAGGCTCGGTCCTCATCGCTTTTAACCTCGAAGATCCGACCGAGACCAAAATCAGGACCATGGACGTGATCTTCCGGACTGGTTGGGGTGAAATGCGGCACCAATGGAGGGATTTGGCTGGATTTATGGCTGAAGCTGATAAATATCTCGAATTAGGAACCATGCTTTTTGAAGCTTGCGGAACGCTGACCATAGAATCATTGGTCCTTCACCCGGCTCAGATGGAAACCTTCAACCGAGCCTTTGTCAACCTCAAATCCGCCCTGATGGCCCACTTAAGGCCCCGGCATCAGACCAAACACTCCAACAAAAGCTTGATCGATCTATAACTTTTAAGCCAACCTGACGCGGGACCCCACTTAGTGGTTAGCAGTCTTGGCTTTGGTCGGGCTGGGCGGGCTTATTTCGGCCATTTTATTAGCTCTTGCCACTTTTTTGATATTTTTCTATAATAATAGGCGGCTCTTTAGCCGACTATTTCAATTATTGCGCCCCTAGTGCGTTGTTTTTCAAGGATAATCAATGACTGTTATCTGTTCCGGCTCTCTGGCTTTTGACCGCCTGGCTGACTACCCCGGACTTTTCAGCGACAACATTATCGCCGACAAAATAAACCTCTTAAACGTCTGCTTTATGGTCGACTCGGTCCACCGGGTCCACGGAGGTACGGCCGGCAACATCGCCTACAACCTAAGTCTTCTGGGCGTCAAACCGCTGATAATCACCGCCGTCGGTGACGATCCCGACGGCCGGGATTACTTGGAACGCCTCCGAGACCGGGATCTAGCCACCGACCACATTCCGCTGGTCACAACGGCGGCCACCGCCGGAGCTTATATCGCCTCCGATCGGAGCGGCAATCAGCTTTTGTTCTTTAATCCCGGGGCCATGCAAACGGAAACTGACTTTGAGCCTGCCAATTTGCCCGGCCCGGCCTCCGACCACTTGGCCATTGTCTCCCCGGGAGGATTTAAGGACATGCTTAGGCTGCCGGCTAAATACCGTGAGCTGGGGATAAAGTTCATCTTCGATCCGGGTCAGCAAATTCCGGCTTTCTCCGGAGAGCAGCTTTTAGGCATGCTTGACGGCTCGGTCATGCTGATGACTAACGAATACGAACTTGAAATGTTCAAGCAAAAGACCAACCTTTCTGATGATGCACTCTTCCATTACACCTCAGCCGTTCTGACCACTTTATCGAGCCGGGGGAGCCGGCTTTCCACCCCCAGGGGGACCCAACACATCATGCCGGTCCCGGTGGCCTCAGTTGGCAACCCCACCGGAGCCGGAGACGCCTACCGAGCTGGAGTCCTGGCGGCCATGATTCACGGCGAGGATATTCTATCTTCCTGCCGGCTGGGTTCAACCATCGCCTCCTTTTGCGTGGAAGCCGAAGGCACCCAGGATCACCGCTTTACCCCGGCTGAAGTCTTGGCCCGCCATTTCCGGACTTTTAAACAATCGCTTAACTTTTTGGGCTGAAATTTTATAACCGAGTCTTTTAACTGAGCTTTGTGGCCGTGGTTATTGACTTAATGTGACCGTTTTTTTTGATTTAAATGGACAGCCCCAGCCAAACGGCCGGTCGCTCTAATTTCTCCCGGTGGTTTTGGCGAAAACATAACTTGGAAACCACCTGAGGTCATTGGCAATGATTTTTAAATACAAGTGCGAACCTTTCAACGGTCCAGTCAAGCCGGCAACGGTCGTTTTTTTGCCCATCGGCCCCGACTCCATCGACCGCACTGACGGTCTCGCTTCCTTTAGGCTCCTCATCCAACCCCACCTGACCTCAGGGGCCTTTAAAGGTCAACACCTTGAGGCCCTGCCGCTTTTTGGCAGCCAAGACACCTGGCTGGTCATAATCGGCCTGGGCCCTCTGGAAAAACTTACCGAAGCCGGACTTTTGGCCGCCGCTGCTCAAGCCGGACAAACCCTTAACAAACTCAGAGTCAAAGAGGCGGTGGTCTCCCTTCCGTCTTTGGCCTTTGGCTCAATTAAAACCTTGGAACTGATCTGTACTGGTTTTAAACTCTCTTTAGAGCCCCGAGGCGAGTACAAATCGGTCAAAAGCGAACCCCAGCCGATCATTAAAAATATCACTTTCCAGACTCCCTCGGCATCCGACTTTATCGACCGCTCCAAAAGCGTCCTGACCCGGGCTGAGACGCTGGCTACCGCTCAGTTGGAAGCCAGATACCTCACCGACGGCCCGGCCCAGGAGTTCACTCCCGAGGCTCTGGCTGCTCAAGCGGTTGAGGCCGGCTCGACTAAGATGTTTAAGGTCACCGTCTGGGATGAGTCCAAGCTGGAAATCGAAAAAGCCGGGGCCATTTTGGCCGTCGGCCGGGGCAGCGTCAACCGTCCCCGAATGGTTATTCTTGAGTACCAGGGGGCGGCCGGCTTGGCCAAGGACTCCTCCACCGTCCTGATTGGCAAGGGGGTAACCTTTGATAGCGGCGGACTGTGCCTAAAACCAGCTGAAAACATGAACCTGATGAAAACCGATATGGCCGGAGCAGCGGCAGTTTTAGCCATCCTCAAAGCCGCTGCGACTCTAAAGCTTCCCCAGCGCCTGGTTGGTCTGTTGCCGCTGGCTGAAAACATGCCCTCGGGCTCAGCTTACCGTCCTGGTGATATTGTAACCACCATGAGCGGTCAAACAGTTGAAATTGTCAACACCGACGCTGAAGGCCGCCTTATTTTGGCTGACGCTCTGACTTTAGCCCACAAATACAACCCAGCCAGGATAATCGATCTGGCGACTTTGACTGGAGCCTGTCAAGTTGCCCTGGGCGAGCGCTGTGCCGGTCTTTTTTGCGACCACCCCCAGCTTTTAAAATCGCTCCAAACCGCCGGAAAAGATGCCGGAGAACATTTTTGGCCCATGCCCTTTGTCGAAGAATACGAGGATAACCTCAAAAGCGATTTGGCCGATTTTAAACAAGCCGGCAGCCGGGCCGGCGGAGCCATCAACGCCGCTCTCTTTTTGCGGCGCTTTGTCACAAAAAACATCCCCTGGGCTCATTTGGATATCGCCGGGACCGCCCGCAACACCAAGGCCCGCCCTGGCTGCCCCGAAGGAGCCACCGGGTTTGGGGTGCGTACCATCCTTAAAATGCTGACCGAATTCTGATCGCAACGAGTCGCTTTTTCCGATGGACTCCAAAACCGACTTTAAGACCCAATCCCAGCCAACAACAGGTGCAGCCTCCCAGGAGGTCTCTCTGACGACCTCCAAAACGGCCCCCGCCCCGATCTCATCTTCAAACAGCCCCGAGGTTCCGGGGGGCGAGATGGTTTCAGTTTTCGGGGCCGGCCTTGGTCATCCGAGATTGTACCAAAGCGATCGGCGGGTAACCTGGGCTGGTCCCGGGCCAGACTTAATTTACCGAGGCTCAGAAGTCGATTTGCCAACCTTGTATCCCCCTGAGCTGGACTTGGCCCTGGACGAACTGGAGCAAATTGAAGCCAGTCTTAACAATTTATCTGACCAATCTCTCGATCAATTTTCAGCCCAACGGGCCGAGCTGACTCGCCACCATGACCGCATTATAAAACTATTGGCCTTCCACCATCGTCGAGCCAGAGGAGCCCATTTGGCTCTGGCCCAAAGGCTGGGCTGCGGCTGGGCCGAATATCTGGGCTCATTGGGGGCCCTTTTATTTCTAGCTGAGCACTTGTCAGAGGCCTTAAAAGCGCTTGTGCTAAAAGCTTCTTTGGAGACCAAAAACAAAGATGCCAGCCGCTTCCAAGCTTTGTGGTCCGTCCTTTCCATGGCCCGCAAAAAAATCCTGGAGCTGACCCCCCGGCAGGATTATTTTGACTCCGATGCCCCCGTCCTTTCAGAGACCGAGCCTCTCAAACCGGGGCCGGAACTCTTAAAAGAGGCCGATAACGTCATCAGCGTTTTAGCTTCATTGCGCAGGCTTACCCTGGAGCGACTTTTGGCGGCCGAGGATCTTCTTTTTTCCTGGTGGCAAAAAAATCTCGCCCAAGCCCCTCAGCCAGCCCCTGAGGCCTTATTGGTTCCCTTTCCCCCTCGCCTTCCCAAACCGGGCCCAACCGAAACTGCTTCCAAGACCCCGGCCTTTTCCAGACGACGGCTGAAGACGATAGTCTCTCTGACCGTGGGACTGGCTGCGGCAGTCATATTTTTTACCCTGACCCGGCCCCCGGCCCCGACTGGCCCGGGGTATCTTTATGTCCACAATGGCTTAAACGCTCCGGTGACGGTATTTTTAAATTCTTCCAAGGCCATCCTCCCGCCTTCTTCAAGCCTGGCCTTGGTCCTTCCGCCCAGCCCAACGGCCCTTAAAACCGTAACTATGGAATCTCTAATCGAAAGTTTTGATTCCTTACCTGATTTTGACCCTAAAATGGCTCTGGTCTATAACATAGCCGGAGCTTCGCCTTTGGCCGAGTGGACGGCCACCTATGCAACTGCCGGCTCGACCGGCCCGCCGACTGAAAAACAATTGGGGGCCCCGATTTTTTATCCCACCGGGGCTGACTTTATTTTAACTCCTCCGCCCCAGACCATTCAGATCAAAGGCCGGGATTCCACCAGACTGGTCTTGTCAGCCTTAAGCGGGGTTCACCCCGCCAGAATGCTGTCTCTGACTCCTTTGACCGACAGAGCCCGGGTTATCGCCACCCAGGCCCGCTGGGGCCGGCCCGAGGCCATCTGGACCCCTTTTTGGCTGAGCCTTTTGGTTGAGTCCAGCCCTGAGCCCCAAGAGCTACTGGCCCAAAGACTCCACGATTTTCCTGACGATCTCTGGACCAACGACCTTTTTTTGCGGTTAGCGGCGCCGCCAGCCAGACTGGCCCAGTGCCAAAATCTTTTTGCCTCCATGAGCGCCGGCCCGGACTCCGACTTGACCCAGCCCGACCAAATCGTTTTAGCCGATGAAGCTTACCTTTCAGCCATATGCCTTTCAGAAGAGGAAAGGCCGGCCGCCTTGGCCAAACTTTTGGAGCTCTATCCCGAGCACCCTTGGCTCAACCGCGATCAAGGTCGGGACTACTTAAAAAAAGACCAACTCAGTTTGGCCCTGGCCCATTACGATATTGCTCTGGCCTCGGACCCATCGGTTGTTTTGCCGGAAGCCGAAACCCTGGCCCGCCTCAGGCATTACTTTGGAGCTGACTTAAAGTCCCTGTCCGACGAATTTGGTCCCTGGGACCCGCTGCTGGCCAGACTCACCCGCCGGCAGTCCCCCCAGGGGCCGCCTGAAGGCCGGGGTTCTGGGTTATCGGCCGAGGAAACCGAGGATCTGGCTTACGCTCTGCTCGAGCTGGGCCGCCTGGAGCAGGCCTTGGAACTGGCCGGGGCCGGCCCTTTGGCCGACCGGCTTTTATTTCTTCAAGCCGCCAGACCCGAAGCTGAAAAGGCCGCCGCCAAAATAGCCTTAGCTCTCCCAACCCAAAGGCTCAAAGATGTCGACCGCCCCTGGATTGGCCTCGGCCTGGCCCTCCGAGATGGTCTGCCCGGGGCCTCCTTTGAAGACCAAATTTTGTTGGCACCAGAGTTTCCCGAAGCAGCCCAGGCCATCAAGGCTCTTAAAGAAGGCGAGCCAGCGGCTTTGAAATCCATTTATGTCGGGCTCAGTCCCAAATTTCAGGGGCAAATTTGCCTGGCCGCTTGGCTGGCAGCCGCCAGTCAGGCCCCAGCCGACTGCCCGGCCCGGGCGGCTGGATTTCTTTTCCCTGGCGAACGCCCACCTTTCGATCTCGACGAGAGGCATGCTATTGACCAGCCCGGGCCTGATCAGGCAACTTACTTGGAATCCGGCGGTATCATCCCCCCAACCGACGGTCAATCTCTGTTGGGGGGCCAGCCACTATTGGGGGGCAATGAAGCTTTTATCTTTTATAATTTGGGGCTGCCCTAATATTTAATCCGGCCGCAACGGCCTAAGGGTTTGACGGCCGCTTTTTTTATCCCTTAACAGGAAATTATTTATGGATCCTACGGATTTTTCCGAAGACCAGCCGGTCTACATTTTTTTAAACGGGCCTTTGTGTCCTCCGCCGGATCTCCCGACCTCCCCGGTCGGTTCATATGTTATCGCCGTTGATGGCGGAGCCTTACACTGCCTCCGGCTTAAGTGGCCTGTCCACCTGCTTTTGGGCGACTTTGACTCTTTAACCGAAAAAGGAGTTGGGATTCTCAAAGAGGCTTTCCCCAGACTGGAAATCAGGCGATACAACCGTGAAAAAGACGAATCTGATTTCGAGCTGGCTTTAAAGCTCTTGGATTCGCAAAACTTGGGTCATCGAAAGATTATCATTTTGGGGGGCCTTGGCGGCCGCTGGGATATGACCTTGTCTAACTTGCTGCTCCCTTTGGCTCCTAACTTCAAACTGCTTTCTGGTCCCCCTCCGCATCCGGAATTGGTGTTTCGCGACGGCCAGTGGGATATCCACCTTTTAAGCGGACCGACCAAGTTCGTTTTTAGGCCCCAGATCGGAGACAGAAGAGTTTCCCTGGTCCCGCTTAAGGATAAAGTGACCGGGATCACTTTGTCAGGAGGTTTTAAGTATCCGCTGTCCAACGAGGATCTTTTTCTGGGTTTAACCAGGTCACTTTGCAACGAGTTAGACTCAACCGGAGGAACCTTAAGCCTAACCTCCGGCACTCTTTTGGTCACCATCTCCCCGCTTGATGATGAAGGGTTTCGTCCGGAAGCGATGGGTTTTTAGCTGGCCTCAATTACCCCATATTCACCCGGCCGGAACTATACTTGCGCCTCTTTCAGCCCGGATCAAAAATCGGAAATCAAAAATCGACCATGACAATCATCCATCACCTCATTGACCCCGGAGGCCCCCCGGTTTTTTCGGTCGATCTAGTCACTTCGTGTCTTGACGTCGCTTGGAATCTGATCAATGAAAATCGCCTGCCGGTTTTCGGCTCGGTTCTGGCCCGGGGCCAAACCGCCGGCCGGGGCCGGCACGGCCGGACGTGGTCTTCTCCGGTCGGGCACCTCTACAGCGCCTTAAGGCTCCCCTTGAGTCCGCCTTTTTCCGGCACCCAGGCCCCTCTGGCTTTGGCCCTGATGCTGACTCAAGCTTTAGAAAGTCTTGATCCAGGACTTCAAATCGCCATCAAGTGGCCCAATGATTTAATGGTCGGCGGCCGCAAAGCGGCCGGGCTACTTTTGGAAAATCGGAACCAAGCCCTTTTGGCCGGCTTTGGCCTAAACCTCGGCAGTTGCCCAATATCCGAGGCCGAAAGAACCCCAGGCGCCCCTTTACCCGGTTTTTTCCCGGCTTCTTTGGGCCCCCCGGAAAAACTTTGGCCGATTGTAGCGGAAACTCTGTTAAAGGGGTATAATGACAAATTCGGCCGAAGTGACCGGCCTTGGCAGCGGGACCTCCTCAACCAGGTCGAGGCCCGGCTTATGTACCTGGGCCAGACCGTCACCGTCATCGGGCCGTCTTCATCCCCCCCGGTCGCAGTCTCCGAGATTTCCGGACGTCTGACCGGACTTGATTGCTCTGGGGCTCTCATTTTGGAAAGCCCGCTGGGACTTTTGACTGTCTGGTCGGGGACTCTGACGGCCGGGCCATGATTATCACCTCTTTTATGGTTTGTTATGTCAACTTTTAGTGAAGTTTTATCTAAGATTAAGGGACGCCCCATTTTAGTGGTTAACCGGGGCATTCCAGGCCGCCGCATTTGCCGGGCTATCCGGGACCGTTTTGATGCCATCGCGGTCATGACCGCTACCGACATCGACAAAACCGCCCCGGCCGCTTCTTCAGCCCAGGAACTGCTCCTTTTGGGCAAAGATCCTTCCTCCTACCTCGATCTCAAGCTGATCATCACTTTGGCCAAACGCCGCGGCATTGTGGCCATTCACCCGGGCTGGGGCTTTGCTTCCGAAGACGATCGTTTCCCCGAGCTGTGCCGGCAGGCTGGCATAATATTTATCGGTTCTACCCCCGAGTCAATGAGGCTTTTGGCCAACAAAGTTGAAGTCCGTAACCTTGCCAAAAAGCTCGGCATTCCGGTGGTCCCCGGCTCAGACGGAGCCGTTGACATCGCCCGAGCCCGAGAGGTCATCGCTGAACTCGGTCTGCCAATCATGCTCAAGGCCGAAGGCGGCGGAGGCGGCCGAGGCATAGTTGAAATTGAAAATCCCGAGTCTTTGGAAGACGCCTTTATCCGGGCCTCGACCATGGCCCAGGCCTCTTTTCGCAATCCCAGGCTCTTTGTTGAAAAAAGACTCGACCACGTCCGTCACATCGAAATCCAGGTCATAGCCGATCAGAGCGGCAACATTTTCGCCTTTGACGAACGCGACTGCACCGTCCAAAGAAACCATCAAAAGCTCATTGAAATAACCCCCAGCCCCTGGCCGGGTCTGACCCCGCAACTGCGTCAGCAGCTTAAATCGTACGCCCGGGCCTTGGTCCGCGAGGTGGGCTATTCATCTCTGTGCACGGTTGAATTTTTGATCACCCCCTCGGGGGAACCTTTTTTGATTGAGGTCAACACCAGACTCCAGGTCGAGCACGGCATAACCGAAACCCGTTACGGCATCGACCTGGTGGAAGAACAAATTTCAGTCGCCTTTGGCGGGGAACTGCGGATCAGCGAAGAAAAAAACCAGCCCTCTTTGGTTGCCATGCAGGTCCGAATCAACCTCGAAGACCCGCAAAACGACTTCACCCCCAATTCCGGACTCATCTCCCGCTACGTTTCCCCAGGCGGTCCGGGCGTGAGGCTGGACTCAAATTTGTCAGCTGGCTACGACTTTCCATCCAACTACGATTCAGCCGGCTCTCTTTTGATCGCCTTTGGCCGCGACTGGAACAAAGTCCTGGGAATCATGGACCGGGCCTTGGGCGAATACACCATTGGCGGCCTTAAAACCACCATTCCGTTTTACCGCAGCCTTCTGCGCCATCCAAAATTCCGGACCGCCGATTTTACGACCGATTTTATCGCCCGAAACCCAAGTCTTTTAAAGTACTCCGACTTTATCCCTGAAGCCGAACTCTTGGGCCGCTTGGCCGCCGAAATATCGGCCCACGGGTACAATCCTTTTGTCCAGCTCGGCCGCTACCGGGCCAGTCAAAGCCCAAGGCTCGAACGCTTCAATCCCGTCCTGCCCCGTATCGATCCAGCCGAAATTAAACCCTCGCCCTACCCCAGGGGCGATCGCCAGGCTCTTTTATCGTATGTCCGGGACTCCGGTAAAATCCATTTCACCGATACCACCTGCCGGGACATGACCCAATCAAACAGCGGCAACCGCTTTCGCCTGGCTGAGGACTCCCTGATCGGGCCATACCTTGATGAGGCCGGACTTTTTTCTTTGGAAACCGGGGGCGGGGCCCACTTCCACGTGGCCATGATGGCCAACATGACTTACCCCTTCTCTGAAGCCCGGTCCTGGAACCAGTTCGCTCCTAAAACTTTAAAGCAGATTTTGGTGCGCTCCACCAACATTTTGGGTTACAAGCCCCAGCCCTCTTCCTTAATGAGGCTGACCGGGGAGACCATCTGCCATCACTTCCACGTCGTCCGATGCTTTGACTTTTTAAATCACGCCGAAAACATGTACCCGCTGGCCGAAGTTATTTTGGCTGACTCCGACATTTTATTTGAGCCCTCGATCTCGCTTTCTTTTGGTCCAGGCTTTACGGTTGAGCACTACGTCTCGGCCGCCGAATCAATTATCTCGATGTGCCAAAAAGCCTCGGGACTGCCTCTGTCAAAGGTCCTTACAGTCATCTCTTTGGGCCTCAAAGACATGGCCGGAGTGTGTCCGCCCCGCTTTATTTCCGCTTTGGTTAAAGCTCTCAAAAAACGCTGGCCGGAACTGGTCCTTCACTACCACCGCCATTACACCGACGGGCTTTTTGTCCCCAGTGTTGGAGCCGCCGCCGCCGCTGGCTGTCAGATTATTGATGCCGCCTTGGGCGCCTCGGTCCGCAGCTACGGCCAAGGCGATCTGATGGCCACCGCCGCCTACATTGAAGAAGAACTCGGTCTACCGGTCGCTCTCGATCGCTCGGCGATCCGATACGCCAACTTCGTGCTCAAGCAGATCATGCCTTACTATGACCGCTATGCACCGACCTTTTTTAACGGCATCGATCACGATGCCGTCCTCCACGGCATGCCGGGGGGAGCCACCTCTTCTTCCCAGGAAGGGGCGATGAAACAAGGCTACATCCAGTTCTTGCCCCAAATGCTTCGCTTTCTGGCCGGGGTCCGGCGCATCGTGCGTTACCACGACGTCACCCCAGGCAGCCAAATCACCTGGAACACGGCCTTTTTAGCCATCAGTACCGCCTTCAGGCGGGGCGGACCGGATGCGGTCAGATTTTTGCTGGAGGTCTTAGACCGAGTTAATTCCACTCCCGAAGACCAGGTCGATGCTGAACTGGCCGGCGATCGGCTTTTAATCTACCGCGACTGTAACGATGCCTTCCGCGATCTTCTTTTGGGCCGCTTTGGCCGATTGCCTCTGGGTTTCCCGCCTGATTGGGTCTATCAGAGTGCCTTTGGCGAGGAATGGGAAAAAGCGGTTCGCGATCGGCGGACTGATTCCCCCTTAAATCACCTCAAGGAACCTGATTTAGCCGAAGAACGCAATATTTTAGCTGAGCTGATCCGCCGGGAACCCTCAGACGAAGAATTTGTGATGTATCTTAATCAGCCGGCCGACGCTCTAAAAACCATTCGCTTTCGGCAGAAATTTGGGGATCCCAACAATCTGCCGCTCGACGTCTGGTTTGAGGGCCTAAGACCAGATGAGACCTCGACCTTTTTGGATACCAAGGGCAAACCCCACCAGATAACCATCCTCAATATCCAACCTGAGGATGAAAAAGGGCAAGTAGTCGTCAGATACCTTCTGGACTCCGAGATCATGGTCCACGCCGCCCAGGTTGGAGCCCCCATCCCTGACCCGGTCGCCGCCAACCCCGGCGGGGACACCCCGTCTTCCGACCCGTACTTGGTCACTGCCCCCATGAATGGCGATCTGTGGGTCATGTACGCCAAGGAAGGCGATCTGGTCGATGCCGGCGAAGAACTCTTTAACATCTCCATCATGAAACAGGAAAAAGCGGTCATCTCCAAAATACCGGCGATGGTCAAAAAAGTCCACAAGACGGCTGACTTTCAGCACACCAAACAAATGGTCCCGGTCCGGGCGGGTGAGTTGATCGTCGAACTCTGCCCGGTTCCGGCCCGCTGCCAAAGCTGCTCGGAACCATTACCGGCTGCCAACCTCAAATTCTGTCCCTACTGCGGCACCAAGCAGACTTTTGAAATTGAAAATCCCCCGACCAAGTAACGGCTGCTTGGCTGAGGGATTAGAACGGCTAAAAATCTAAAATTTTTTCTTTGGCTCCAGCCAGCCAAAAATGACGGCGGCGGTTATATTTCCCGGACCGTTGTGGTTGAATTTGTTCCTGACAGGATGTTCAGAAAGGACAGCTGCCGGGAAACACTTTCCAACCAGTAGCCTTAGGGTGCGGCCAAAAAACAGAGCAGCACCCTCGGCCTCTGGCCAAGCTATGGCCACGCTTGACCGGGCCTAGAAGGCCAAAAGACTTATGATCACAAGAAAAACAGCGTTTTAGTTATTTAAAACCTGCAGTTGAATAGAATTAAAAATTTAAGCAGATTAAGCGGCTAAAGCAGGGGTTGTCATTTTCAGGTTATAACTGAGTCCCTGTTTTTTAGAATCCTCTCAAGTAGCCTATCAAGCAACCTCTCAGGCATCCTTGCGTCAGGCCGGAAGAACGGTTTGACCGGACCGGACTTTTAGGCGATTAACTTGACCAGCTCAACCTAAGTAACCAGCTATAACACCTAATTTTTTTCAACTAGCTGGCCAGCGGCCAGCTTTATCAGGCGCTGGCTTTAGGCCGGCTGCCTTTAGCGCCCAATAGTGAGGTCTGAAATCCGCCGAGGGCGTTTTATCGTGCCCAGCTCCTCTCACAAGGGCCATGCATCTCCAGTAGCTGACTCGGCTAAAGAAAGGCATTGGGGACAGGGGTGGTGAGGAAGCTTTACGTAACGTCCTCCCACGCAGACCTCCGAGCGAGTCTCAATTACCAAAATCCCCGGGCAATCCGGACAGTCTCTTAAAGCTTCCTTCCGGCGTTCGTTTATATATCCTGGCCAGCTGCCTTCAAGATCCTGGGTGACGGGATGGGAATCGTAAAATATTCTTCTTTCGCGGGTCCACCAGCCGTCCTTAAGCACTGAACCGCTTTGTTCCGGACTGGGTTTGGTGCGGCGCAGATGGATAATCTCAGCTAACTTTTTGACGTAATCCAGCACCTGAGGTTTGGTGGCCGGACGTCCTGAGCGGGGCATCGGTTCATTGACCCGGGTCCAGTCGAGTCCGGCCATGGCCATGATTATAGCCAAGTTGGTATAAGGAAGGGCTCCTTGGATGGCGTAACCACCTTCTAAAACAGCCAGATCGGGATCGATGATGGTGCTCATCTCGGCATAACCTTTGGCCGTAAACTTCATGTTGGTGATAGGATCGGTAAAATGATTGTCTTGCCCGGCCGAGTTGATAACCAGCTCCGGTTTCCATTCATCCAAAATCGGACGGACAATTTCTCTGGTGCTAAGTAAAAACCCCTCGTCACCGGTTTCCGGCGGCAGCGGTATGTTGATGATCGAACCCCAGGCCTTGGGTCCCCCCATTTCCTCAACCGCCCCGCTTCCGGGATATAGAGTTCGGCCGTCCTGATGGATGCTAATAAAAAGCGTGTCTGGATCGTGCCAATAAATGTCCTGGGTCCCATCGCCATGGTGACAGTCGGTATCAACAATAGCCACTTTGCGTATACCATACTTAGCCCGGAGATATTCGATCATGATGGCTTCATTGTTGATGTTGCAAAACCCTCGCCCACCGTGGACCACCAAGGCGGCATGGTGACCGGGCGGCCTGACCAAGGCAAAGGCTTTGTTAACCTCTTTTTCGGCCCAAAGCCGTCCAGCGGTTATGGCCCCGCCAGCGCTGATAAGATGCGGAGCGGCGGCGACCTTGTCGACGCCTAACGGGCAGATATGGGCCCTGAGGACATCCTCATGGGTGGCCGCTTTGGGCCGGTACTCTTGAATGCCAGGGAAATCAAAAAGCCCTTCCTCCCTGAGCTGATCATGGGTGTAGAGCAACCTTTCCTCCCGCTCGGGGTGGAAATCGGAAATGGCCCAATCATAAGCCGGGAAAAAAATCAGTCCCAAACTCGCCGCTTTATTTTCCATGGTTTTAATCTTATAGCAGAAAAAACACTAAACTTTAGTCTAGTGGCTGAATACATCTTGTCTTTAAACTTCTAACGCCTAACATACAATAAAATGCCAATAACAAGCTTTAGAGACAATATTTTTTGGGTTACCAAAGGACCAGCCTTATCCATCAAGGTCGCCAGACCAACCAAAAAATCACCCTGTCCGGGCACCTGAGTTATGCGGACTCAAAAAGCTCGGTCGCCGTTGGGACTTTAATGGTTTAAGGGACTGCCGCCATGGACTTCCTATCTATCTTGGGCCGCCCGATCAACATGCGGCCAAAACGAAACTCACAGAAGCTCTATCCCTCGGCACTATTAGGGGGTCTCCAACCACGCAGCAACATGCAACTATTTAAGATCGGTAAGATCCATTTATGGTCACATAATCGTGAGAAAAATCGCACGTCAGCATTGAATGAGATGCCTCTCCGGCGCCTAAAGATATAGTCAGCCTGTATTCACGCCGGCCCATTACTTCGGTGGCCTGAGCGTCTTTTCCGTTGTCCCGGCCTTGGCGGACCCAAGGGATGTTTCCGAGATCGATATTGACTTGGTAAGGGTCAAAAACAGCCCCGCTGCGGCCTAAAGCCGCTAATATCCGGCCCCAGTTGGCGTCACCGCCAAAAAAAGCGGTTTTAACCAGCGGCGATTCGGCCACAGTCCGGGCGGCCATTTTGGCCTGCTCTGAGGTTTTGGCTCCCTCAACCACGATTTCGACCAGTTTGGTGGCTCCTTCCCCATCGCGGGCCAACGCTCTGGCTAGATCGTCCAAAACCGAAAAAAGGGCCTCCTCAAAAATTTGGGCGGGCTTTCCGCCATCAATAACCGTCTGCCCGCTGGCGCCGGAGGACAGTAAAAAGAGAGAGTCATTGGTCGAGGTATCGCCATCAACGGTAACCCGGTTAAACGTGGCCTCAGTTCCTCGGCTGAGCAATTCCGAAAGCAATTTAGGCTCAACAGCACAGTCGGTCAAAACAAATCCCAGCATGGTGGCCATGTTAGGAGCGATCATCCCTGAACCCTTGGCCGCACCCCAGATGGCCGCCGGAGGACCGGAGGGAAAATCAAGCCTGAACTGAGCGGTTTTGGAGACGGTGTCAGTGGTCATGATGGCCTTGGCAAAGTCATCAAACCCATGGTCCGAAAGACTGTCGCTCAGTCGGGGGAGACCGGCCAAAAGAGCGGCGGTATTGAGCCGGCTGCCAATGACTCCAGTTGAGGCTAAAAGGACCTCCTGAGGGTCGAGCCCCAAAAGTTTGGCGGCCAGTTCAGCCGACCTGAGGCAGTCGCTGAGGCCGTCGGCCCCGGTTTGAGCATTAGCCTGACCGGAATTAACCAAAACAGCCCGGCCTTTTCCGACCCGGGGGCGAGACCACAGGACCGGAGCGGCCTGGCAGATATTTTGGGTAAAGACTCCGGCTGAAGCTTGGAAGGTATCGCAAACGATCAAGCCCAAGTCCAGCCGGTCAGGGTATTTTAAGCCGGCGGCCACAGCCCCGGCCCGGAAGCCTTTAGGAGGCATCATCAAACTCCGTCCAATGTGTTATTAAATGGTTGAGGGCCGTAACTTGACCCGCCGCTGACCCCTTGAAATGTGAGGGGTCATTGGTCGATGGCCGGCTGACAATGGGCCGGACTGCTAACTGGCTGCAAGCTCCAGCCTGAGCTCAGGTCCTGCCCAGGCTCAGGTAAGGACAAAAGGTAAGTCTAGTTTGCTGGCCAGTTTCCATTCCCACTTCAGCTACTAAATGTTAACCCGGAGTTAAAGTTCACTCGGAGTAATGTTCACCCGGAGTAAAGTATAACCCGGAGTAATTTATGAAGTCGAGTCAAAAGTCAAAAAATGCTTCCTGAAATAGGCCAGAGGTCAAAGTTTTTATCACCCTTACCCCCTGGGCCAGATTTTTTGAGAGGGCGGTCGGGTTCAACTTCTTTTTTCCAATTCCTTAATTATCGTGGCTCTTAAAACAATTTAGATTTATATCTACTGATAACGCATAAACCGTTAAAAACATCAAAAATATGTTGTCAACTGCCGGCGACCAGCGGGCTCTGTTTGCGGCTGCGCCGCTTGCCTCTGGTTGTCATTTCTGTTATGATCTTAAAGTTAGCTAAGTGCCCCGTTCGTCTGCTTCCAAGCTTTCGGGCCGTTTTGATCGGTTTTGGATCAGGCGTAATGATGGGACGCTGGAGGTTTTGATGGAACACCCGGTCATGCTCCTTGTCTGGATATTGGAAAAAATTGGTCTGGGCGGATTTGCCCATGCTTACCCCCATGTTGTTTACACTTGGTTTTTCATGCTGGTGCTCATTGTGGTCGGCAAACTGGCCGTCTCCCGGCTGACCTTGATCCCGGGATGCATCCAGAACGTGGCCGAGGTCATCATTGAACAAATAGGTTCCTTTCAGGACAGCGTCATGGGACCGAGCGGCCGCAGTTTCTTCCCGTTTATAGCCACTTTGATTATTTTTGTTGCAACCTGCAACCTAAATGGTCTGGTGCCTGGAAGCACCGCTCCGACCGCCAACCTCAACACTACGCTGGCCCTGGCTCTTGTTATCGTCAGCACCACCCACATTACCGGAATTGTCAAACACGGCTTCAAATATATTAAACACTTTTTGGGACCAGCCCCCTTCCTGATCCCCCTGATTTTTCCCGTTGAGATCATCAGCCATATCGCCAGAGTGCTTTCGCTGTCTTTACGTCTCTTCGGCAACGTTGTCGGGGAAGATTTGGTCGTGGCCATTCTTTTCTTCCTTGGCGGAGCCTATTTCCTGCCTTTGCCCATGATGTTCCTGGGGCTGTTTACCAGCTTTCTCCAGGCTTTTGTCATCACGCTTCTGGCCATGCTTTACGTTAGCGAGGCCTTAGCGCATTCTCACTGACCAAAAACAAGACTGTTTTTCCCCGGTCCGTATGGACCAAGCACCACATAGCCTGCGCAAGGAGACGAAGTCCAAATGAGAAAAATCGCTATTTTTGCCTTAACCCTGACCGCCATGATCGGTTTTTCAGCGGCGGCTATGGCCGCCGACGCTTCAACCGCTGCGGCCGCTCTTAACACCATCAGCAGCATCGCCAGCTCAGCCGCCTTAGCAATCGGCTTTGGGGTTTCCGGCCCGGGCCTCGGCCAGGGGCTGTCGGTTTACGCCACGGCGACCGGTATTGCCAGAAATCCTGAAGCGGGTGGCTCGTTGAGGGTTAACATGATCATCGGCTTGGCCCTGATTGAGTCGCTGGCCATTTACGCTCTGGTCGTTGCTCTTCTTTTAATTTATGCTTTCCCGTACCGTGAGGCCATTATCGGCCTTTTGGGCGGCTGACCGGGAGCCTTGGCCAAAGCTTGTTGGTCGATAAATCTGACAACCCGGCGGTTGTCTCCGCCTGAGGGGACAACCGCCATATTTTTTATCTGTCGGCTCTGATCAAAGGAACCGAAAAATCAAATTTCGGGATTAACTAATAAATGCTCTTAGAAGATTTTCCTTCTGACATTAGAGACTATCTGGAACCCAAACCCCAGGGTCACCCTGTTTACGAATGCTTGAGCTGCTCTAAACAGTTCCCAACCGACCGGCTTTTCTATACCTGCCCCTCGTGCGGCGGGCTGATGATGATTGAAGATCCCGATTTCCAGCGCCTGAGGGCCAAACCGGGCTCGTTTTGGCGGCGCCTTTTTGACTACCGGCTCTTGTACAACCGGCAGGCGACCAGAGGGGTCTTTACCTTTCACGAATTTATCGCCCCGAGCCTGCCGTTGGAAGATTTGGTCTACCTCGGAGAGGCCCACTCCCCGGTGGTAGCGGCCCCGGCCGAGCTGGCCAAAGAGGTCGGAGCTTCTTTTTACTTTAAAATGGACGGCCAAAACCCTTCGGCCTCTTTTAAAGATCGCGGCATGGCCGCAGCTCTTTCTTTTCTCAAACACCTGGTCAGAATTAAAAATTTAGATACGGTCATTGCCGTCTGTGCCTCCACCGGTGACACCTCGGCCGCTGCCGCCCTGTACGCTGCCAGCCTTGGCGGCTCGGTTAAATCGGCAGTTTTGCTTCCCAAGGGCCGGGTCACTCCCCAGCAGCTAAGTCAACCCCTGGGAGCCGGGGCAGCAGTCTTTGAACTGCCGGGGGTCTTTGACGACTGCATGAGGGTGGTCGAACGCCTCTCGGACAAATATCCAGTCGCCCTTTTAAATTCCAAAAATCCCTGGCGGGTCTTGGGCCAGGAATCCTACGCCTACGAGATTGCCCAGCAGTTTGATTACCGGTTGGGCGATATTGTTTTGGTTATTCCGGTGGGCAACGCCGGCAACATTACCGCAATTTTGTCAGGGCTGCTTAAATTTCACCGTGCCGGACTCGTTGAACGCCTGCCCAGAATATTGGCCGTTCAATCAGAGCGGGCCAACCCGGTCTTTTTGTACTACAACACCCCCATCAATCGCCGCACCTACGCTCCGGTCAACGTTAAACCCAGCGTGGCCCAAGCAGCCATGATTGGCGATCCGGTCTCCTTTCCCCGGCTGTCGAAACTGGCTGCCGACTACGAAAAAGCGGCCGGGGAATATTCCTTCGGAGTTGTTGAAGTCAACGAGCAGGCCATTATGGAATCAATGCTTTTGGCTAACCGCCGGGGCCTGACCGTCTGCACCCAGGGCGGAGAATGTCTGGCCGGCCTTCGGGCTGGCCTGATTAAAGGTCTGGTCAGTCCCCTGGAAACGGCTGTCCTTGATTCCACCGCCCACGCCTTAAAGTTTGTCGATTTTCAAACCGCCTATTTTGAAGGTCGCTTAAGCCAGGAATACGGCATCGTCACCAACCCGAAGCTGGCCAACCGCCCCCGGGAACTTTCGTTCGGCAATCTTAAGGTCCCTGCGGTCAATCAACCGCTGAGACCGGATGACGAAGATACTTTTGTGACTGCTGCCGTCGGGAAAATCGCTGAATCCTTAGGGCTTTCCAGCTAAACCCGTCCTTTCCGGATTTTGGGCTTCAGGGCCCGTTTTTTTACTGCAGCCGGCCGGCATTTTCCCGGCCGACTTGAGGCTCAATTATGGCCTTCCGGAATCGGAGCCCTTTGGCGAGCGATGGAGCCGCCCAATTAGTCCCAGCGACCCGACCTGAACTCCTGGCCCCGGCCGGCGGACCCGCCTCCTGGGCCGCCGCCCTGGAAGCCGGAGCTGACGCCGTTTACGCCGGAATTGACAAGTTTTCAGCCCGAACCTATGCCGAAAACTTTACCCTCCCCGAGATCAAAGGCCTAATCGAAGAAAGTCACCGGGCCGGAGTCAAAGTCTATCTGGCCTTCAACTCCATCATCAAGCAAGAAGAACTGGCCGCCGCCTTTCGCCTGATGATGGCCGCCGCCGAGATCGGGGCCGACGCCCTCATCATCCAAGATCTGGGCCTGGCCTTTCTGGCTCGGCGCCACTGCCCCAATTTACCGCTTCACGCTTCCACCCTAACGGCTGTTCATTCCCTGGACGGACTTAAAGTTTTAAAAAACCTGGGCTTTACCCGAGCGGTCCTCCCCCGGGAACTATCTTTGCGCGAAATCACCGAGATCAGCACCCGCAGTCCTATCGGAGTCGAGGTCTTTATCCACGGGGCTCAGTGTTTTTCTTTTTCCGGCTTATGCCTGATGTCCAGCTTTCTCGGCGGTCGTTCGGCTTTACGGGGCGGCTGCACCCAGCCCTGCCGGAGGGCATACCAAAATGCCGGCCGGCAAACGACTTTTTTTTCGCCGGCCGATTTCATGGCTTCTTCTTTTATCCCCGATCTTAAAAAGCTGCCCATTGAGGCCTTTAAAATTGAAGGGCGCATGAAGGGCCCCGATTACGTCGGCCGGATAGTTGCCGCCTACCGGCTTATTTTGGATGCCCAGGAAGCCGATTTTGAGCGGGCCGTGGCAAAAGCTCACGAAATGATGGCCGATGTCCCCGGACGAGCGGTGACCGATGGCGGGTTTATTTCCGGTAACCCGGCCGACACCAGCCTCTGGGACCGGCAAACGGTCTCCGGTCTAAAGCTGGGCTCCATCGAGCCCTTAGGTCCGGGCTTAGGCCGCCTGACCCTTTTAGCTCCCATCAAGCTCGGCGACCGAGTCCGCCTGGTCGCTTCCCACGGCGAGGAAGGCGATCCTTTCAAGCTAAAAAAAATCCTGGACGGGACTTTGGAAATCGCCTCAGCTCAGGCCGGCCAGACCGTTACCATTGCCTTGGGGACCCCAGATTCCCCACCTCCAGAAGGGCAGCTCTATCTGGTCGGTTCAGGCGGCTTGGAAAAACAGTATCTGGCCTCCGAGCCGGTCAAACGCCTCAAAGCGGCCGCCAAGGACTATGCGCCAAACCTTGACTCCATCGCCTTGCCTCCCCTTCTGACCTCTAGAGACGGAGGGCCCCCGGTGCTCGGCCGCTCCCACCCATTATGGTTTTGGCTGGACGGGACCAAGGATTTGGATGAGATCTTAAACTTCAGGCCAGCCAAAATTATTTTGCCCCTGACCTCTGAGACGGTCAAGGAATTATCCCGCCACAAAAAACGCTACCGTTATTTTTCTGAATTTATCTGGAGCTTTCCTCCGCTTATCTTCGGCAAAAATCAGGGTAAAATCCGCAATGAAGCTGCCAAACTGGTCGAAAGCGGAGCCCGGGCCTTTATGGTCTCCAATTTGGGACAAATTGCTTTGCTGGAAAGCATCAAACCGGGCCTGAAAATCTGGGCCGACCACCGTCTGGGGGTTTTAAACCACCTGGCGGCCAAGTCCCTTAACTCCCTGGGTCTGTCCGGGGTCACCATCAGCATTGAATGCGACCAAAACACCATCACCCGCCTGACCCAGGCCCGATTCACCGGCGGGGTCCTGATGTATCTTTACGGTCGTCCTCCTCTTTTTACCTCTCGCCATCGTCCTCCAGATCTCCGGCGGGGCCCGGTGGTCAGTCCCAGAGGCGAAAAATTTTGGACGGCCGACGAGGGCGAAGCCTTTATCCTCCAGTCCGAACACCGGGTCTTTCAGGCCGGACTTCTGAAAATTTCCAAACCCAGCGGATTTTTGGGCTTTTTAGTGGACTTAAGACGCGAGCCCAACGTTTTGGAGGCCGCCAGAAGACTTAAAAAAGCCATCGACCAAGGACGCGGCAGTCCAGGCCTGGGCTTCAACTTTAAACGAGGACTCCAGTAAAAGACTTTTTTTATTGACAGTCCGCTTGGGGGGCTAAAAGTTTTTGACGCCATCTTTGGCTGCCGGTTAAAAGATTCCTCAAATTTGGGTGGAGCCGAGACAGCTGTTCATATTTAACTCTGGGTAAAAACTATTAAATTTTTCAGATCCTAATATATTTAAATTTTTAAAGACTTATTGACCTGCCGCCCAAAAAAATTCGTAACTTCAGGAAATTATCGACAAATCCAAACACAAGTCTTTTTTTTAAGTCCCTATAGTTTCACCTTTAAAAAAATAAAATTATAAATTTAGGACCACTACCACTTCGGCTACGCCCAAACCAAAGAAACACTCTGATTTTCTTAGTTTTTTTTCTGTTTTTTTTTTCGTATAATCCTGAGGTCAATCCTTGATTTTTGAACGGACATTAGGTTAGAATAAAATCGTAACCAAAGGACCGGCCAAAACTGTTCTCCAAAGGTCGGCTTAAACCGCCGGGCTAGAGCTGGCCTATATTTTCAACTGTAGCCTAATTTATTGACGTTTTCTAATTTTAAGGTCCTGAAATTACAAAAAAATAAGCCAGGCTGGCCAATATCCACCAGCTGCCTTTCTTGAGTGCCCGGCTAAGCCGCACGAAACGTAGTCTTTATGACAAAACCCCAGCTGCCTCGATCAGTTGGTCTTTAATATTGTGTAATCACAAAAAAATTCCCGCCATCAAAGGCTGGGTACCTTTCCAATTCACTGGTCCCGGTTTGACCCCGAAAGTCAAAACGGGTATTTTATCAACCCACCGCTTTTCTTGATGCGGGTTTGCCCGGGAATTCTGACCTCTTTTCCGGTAGATAAAATAGTTGAGATTTATTATGACTTATGAACAAGTAGAAGCCGCCTTGAACAAAGCTCGTCCCACGCTTATAGCTGACGGAGGTAACGTTGAGCTAGTCTCCATTAATGACGGGGTGGTCCAGGTCCGCCTGACCGGTGCTTGCAGCACCTGCCCCATGGCCAAGCTGACCCTCAAACAAGGGGTTGAGAAACTGGTCAAAGCCGAACTTCCGGAAGTTAAAGAAGTTATTGCGGCCTATGATTATGGTTCCACCGGCTGTTAAGCCTGATTTTTTAAGGTCATAAGGACGGTTGGTTGGGCATGACCCGCCTTACCTCCTCTGACATTTCCTTTATTGGCGGCGATTGGTCGTCTTTTGACCGGCAGCTCTTTGAGCTGACTGGTCTTGATTTGGTAAAACTGGCGGCTTGCTCACTGGACATTGACAATGAGCAGGCCGCTTTCTTTTTGTCCGGCCAAACCGTGGCCGCCGTCCCCGACCCTTCAGGAGACGGCTTAATTGAGGGCTTTGCCGAATCTCTAGCCGCCATTGCCTTAAAAATGGGGGTCAACAAGGCCTTGGTCACTGCTCCTAAGCCCTCCGGCCTTAGAGAAGCGGCCGCCTTGGGAGCCACAATTGTCATAACCGCCGACGATCTTGATTTTACGGCCATCAATCTTCAAACCAGACGGGTTTCGGAAAACGGGACTGCCACCGGACTGGGCTTTGCTCAGGCCCTCTTCCATTTGAGCGGTGGTAAGATCGCCGGCCGAAAAGTCCTGGTGGTCGGAGCCGGCCCGGTGGGCCAGGCCGCCGCCTGGCGCCTGTCGACCCTCGGGGCTCAGCCGATCATCTACGATCTCAATTCAGCCAAGGCTGCGATGAGCGCAGAAAAAATCAAGGGAGCCTGGCCTTGGACTCCTGCCCTGGGCCAGCTCCCTTCTGACTTTGACCTCATCGTCGAGGCCTCGACGGCCAGTTTTCTCTGGCCGCCGCAAACTCTCAAACCCGGAACACTCATCAGCGCTCCGGGAGTTCCGATGTGTTTTAAGCCTGCCCCGCACTTGCGGCAGTGGCACGACCCTTTGGTTACTGGAACGGCCGTGATGCTTCTGGAAGCCTCACTTCCAGAAGGGTTTAATCTTTTTTAACCCGATAGTCCGGCCTGGCCTTCCAGTCTGACTTTAAATTTAGATGTTTTTTGATCAGTTAAGCTTTGGCAAAAGCCAACCCGGCCGACCGGGCCGCAAACCTTTGTTCTTGGGTCAGGGCAGCGGGAGTTTCAATTTTCCGGAAAAAGAGAGTATCAAAAATTTTGGGAAAGGCCAGGGCGTCAAAAAAGTATTTGATGCTCAAGGTAACCGGCATAAACAAATCCTTGCCCCTGGTAGCCCCGACACCCAGTAAAAAACCCTGGGCCCCTTCCAAGCCCTCCCGGTTGCGACCGAGAACGTAACGGCGGGCCCAGTAAGCCTGGGAGCGATCGATGACCGCCTTGCCCTGGGAAGGAACGTCGTAAAAAAAGATTGGAGTGGAGACCACCAGCCGCTTGACCCCTTCAAAAGCCCGGTAAAAAATATTCATATCGTCGTCAATTGCGCACTGGCCGTCAGCATTACATGAACCGCACTCCTGGCATCCTTGAAGATTTTTGGCGTCGATGACCGAGACAATTTCAAAATCAGCGCCGGCCTCCCGAACCCCCTGACCAAACTCCTCTAAAAGAACCCAAGAACTGCCTTGACGTTTGGGACTAAAATGGACACCTAAAACTTTACTCAGATCGCTCATCAAACCCCCCTAACAAAACAATCAAAAAAAACGATTCTCCACTGCGGCCTCCAATCAGCTGCGATCGAGAGCTTCTCTTAAAAAAGTAATGACCTCCAATCCCAAGGGACTGTTGTCCCTGACCCAAGTTAGTGGTGTTTTTTTGTTGGCTCCATGGTAGTCGGAACCGGCGGTGACAACCAATTTAAAACGTTTAGCCATCTTGATAATGAAATCCCGGAAATCTTCTTCCTGATCGGGATGGAAGGCTTCCAGCCCAATGAGTCCCCATTCTTTCCACTGGGGAATAACATCAAGCCACTGGGCCTTATCGAGCCTCAGGCTGATGGGATGGGCCAGGACCGGAGCAAAACCATTTTTCCGCAAAAACTCTAAAGCCTGCTGGGGCCGCAGACGTACTTTATCGACGTAAGCGGGCCGTCCCTTGCCTAAGTACCGGTCAAAGGCTTGCTGAATGTTGGAGACGAAGCCGGCCTCCATCATAGCCCTGGCAAAATGAGGCCGGCCCAGCTGGCCGCCATGAGAGAACTCCAACAGCCGTTCCCAGTCAAGCCTGATTCCCAAGCCGGCCAATTTTTCAAACAGCCGATTGTTGCGCTCCGAACGGAATTTTTGGATCTCTTTTAAAGCCGGAGCCGACTCGCCCACGGCTTTAACTCCCAAACCCAATAGATGGGTTATGCGGATGTATTCCAGACTTAGTTCCACCCCTCCGATGGCCGGCAACCCAAATTCGCTCCCGGCCTGAATAAACTCTTCCAGACCGTCGACGGTATCGTGATCGCACAGGGCCAAGCCAGCCAAGTGGCAGCGCCGGGCCAAACGGATCAGATCCCGGGGACAGAAAGTGCCGTCAGAAGCCGTCGAATGGGTATGCAGATCGAGCCTGAGCATCAAGCGTACCCTAAAGCAGCCAAGTCGCTTTTATAAGAGGGGCTTTTCATCAGCTCCTCAGCCAGACCGGTGTGAACCAAACCATTGATAAACGGCTCGTAAGAAAGCATTAACCTTAAAAATCCTAAATTAGTTTTAAGACCTTCGATCTCGAAGGCCGCCAAAGCCTCTCGCAATTTAGCGATAGCCTCGGCCCTGGTGGGACCGGAGGCGATGACCTGGGCAATCATGGGGTCATACCATGGTGTCACCAGGCAGCCTTCGGCAAACCCGGTCTCCACCCTCAGAGATTCTCCCTGGGGGGGCCGAAAGACTTTAAGAGGCCCCGGAGACGGCAAAAACCTCAGCGAATCTTCGGCGTAAATTCTGGCTTCCAAAGCATGTCTGGCCGGCTCTCCGGCGACCTCAAGGCCCAAATTGCCGACCCGGAACCCAGCGGCCACGGCCAGTTGGGTGGCCACCAAATCTTTTCCGGTTGCTTCTTCCGTCACCCCGTGTTCAACTTGAAGCCGGGGATTGACCTCCAGGAAACTAAAACCGGTCTCCGGGGAAAAGAGCGTCTCCAAAGTCGCCAAATGATCGTAACCAGACCGGCCCAATACTTTGGCGGCTAAACTAGCCATGTCCAAAAGGCGCTGGCGTTCAATATTCGGAGCCCCGGCCTCTTCAATGACCTTTTGCCGTCTTCTTTGAATCGAGCAGTCCCTCTCAAAAAGATGAACCGAACCGCCTTGGGAATCGCAAATCACCTGAAATTCCACATGGCGGGGATTTTTGACCAATCGTTCCGCGTAAACCGCTCCCCGTCCGAAACCTCTCAGGGCCTGGGACTCAGCCGCCTCAATGGCTTTAATCAGGCCTTCCTCGTTTTCAGCCGGCATCATACCGATGCCGCCTCCACCACCGGAGGGTTTAATCAAAAGGGGAAAGCCCAGTTTTTTAGCTTCGGCCACCTTCTCTTGGGTCGTCCCGATGAGTTCCTCGGTGGCCGGGGCAGTGGGCAGGCCAAGATCGGCCATCATTTGCCGGCTTTTGACCTTGTCTCCCATAATTTTAAGCCATTTAGGCGACGGTCCGATAAAAACCAAGCCCCGGTCCCCGGTTTTTTGTGCAAAATCAGCATCCTCTGACAAAAAGCCCCAGCCTGGATGGATGGCTTCGGCCCCGGCGGCCAAAGCCGCCTCAATAACCTTCTCCCCGCAAAGGTAACTGTCCTTAGGGGGCGGCGGACCAATAACCCGGTATTCGTCAGCCTCACGAACGTACGGAAGCTCTCGATCGGCCTCAGAGCAAAGAACCACGCTCTTAATTTTGGTGGCCGAAAGCGCCCTGACCAATCTGGCAGCCACAGCTCCCCGATTGGCGATCGCAACTTTCGAAAACATCAATACCTCCGTCTAACAATAAATCAACTTAAAGTTCCCAATAGCCGTCTCCTCCTAAAAAGCGGAAAGACTACCGGGCTTTGTACACCCAGCTTCATTTTAGCAATTGACAGACCAGAAAACAAACGACCCAGCCGAACCCGGCTCTACTGGCGATCGAAACTAAGACTTTCGCCTAGCCGAGGGCCAAAAAATCACCCAGCCAGCTTAAAGCAGGTTTTCTGATTGGTCGCTGGCAATCAGGTTGTTTTTTTTGGCCCGGTTTTTGAATATAGTCTAATCGGGCCTCAAGGCCCGCCCAAGGAGAACCCCCAAAGGAGAACCCTATGCCCACCATCAATGCCCCGGCCAAAAGCGCTGTTGCTGCTCCAACCAACCAAGCCCGAGCCGCTTGGCGAGAAGAAATGCTGGGTCAGTTTCTTAAGCAAATGAAAGACCATCAGCTCCCACAGAAAACGACCGCTCCAACTGCCAATCACCTTGAAGCGGTAGGCAAGGGACGGTATCTCGACGTATATATCTGAGGCTTTGGAGCGAGCTATATTAAGGATTGCGGTGACAGAGGTTAGCAGATGTATTAACCGCACTGACCCATCACTTCCAGAAAGCCGGAAATCATGAAAAAGCTTGGCTAACGCAGTGATTATTATGAGAGTACTGTGGTGACCTGGTTTGGGGGGAAGAGCTCAAAGACGGAATAATTCACTGGCCACTTGGTCCATTTTGGCCCATCCACTTCGGAGCAGAACAAAGTTTCAGTCTAAAAGTTTAACTTTAGCAATAAATCTTATCATCATCGAATTTTACCCCGCCCATTTACTGCACTCTAAAACCCTATCAGAATTTTTAAAATTAATAATTCGATAATATTCAACCCTTTTATTTACATCATCAATCTTAGATTTATGTTGCGATCTACTTATATTTTTTTGGAAAAGTCGGTTAAAAAGGTTTCTGATAAACTCTCCAAGGCAACCAGCCTAGGATGATAAATCAAGGCCTGGCGATTGTCGAAAACAGGGAGCGCCCCAAAGGGCGCTCCCTGACTGTTATTTGAAGAACTGATATCTAAATTTCCAGAGGCGCCGCTTCTTTAATAGATTATTCAGGCAATTCAGGACTCCAAGTCGGCAGCGTTTGGCTGGCACCTTTGTTGTCGGACATCAGTGGCTGCTGACGATCGCCATTGGCACTCATGACGTAAAGCTTGCTGCCGCCGCTGCGGGTGCTGGAAAATACGATCATCCGTCCATCAGGAGAAAAACTGGGGTGATGGTTGACGCCTTGATTGGTCAACTGAATGACATTGGAGCCATCAGGATTCATGATGCAGATGTCTCGCTGACGGTAAACAAAAGCGATCTTGTCTCCTTTGGGGGACCACGATGGGTCGGTGCTGGTACCGGGAGGGGAAATCCGGACGCCATTACCTCCTCCGGCTGGGGCTACGTAAATGCCAATCCCGCCCTTGTCGGAAACGTAGGCCATCCGGCCGTCCGGTGAGAAAGTGGGAGAAATCTCAATGCTACCACCGGTAGTCAACTGACGAGATGAGCGCCCCTCAAAGAGGGCGATGTTGGTGCTGACCCGACCGGAAAGCCCGGCCACCAGGGCGCCGCTGGGAGAATAAGCCGGGGTAAAAACGGTATCGCCGGAGTGGACCACCCGACCGTTGGAAACCAACTCCCAGCGGTTGCCGTTACGGTGGGTCCAAGCGGTCTTGTTGCCGGGTCCCAAAGTCGGCTCAGTGGCGGGCCCACCCTTGGGGGGGGCCAGAGTTTCGGCCTCATCAAGACCCAACTCGGTAATCATGATTGACTGGGCGCTTTTGTCACCGGAGACAAAAATAATCTTTGAACCAAAGACACCCGATTCCCCGGTCACCGAAAGTAAAACATCGTTGGTGAAGCGGGCAATCATCTTTTGGCCTTCTTTAGCCGGTCCCGTGTAGCGTTTGGCCAGCAGTTGCCTTCCGGTGGAGATATCAAAGAGAAACATTTCCAGCACGGTATTTGAACGGCTGCCTTCTATGGCCGCTTTGATAACCAAATTAGTCCCAATCTGGGCCCAAGGAGCGTAATCGATGGGCGGCCCTTGGCTAAGACCGGCCCGGGGATCGCGCTCCAAAGAGGCCCTTGGATCAACCAGTTCGAAAAAACCGGTCATATCCAGGTTGGTGGCAAGCCTTCTTGACAGGTCCTGGGCATTGCCGTCGACATTGCCTCCGGGTTTGATGGGCTGAAAATCAGTAACCGCCACTCGAAAACGGTTGTAAGTGCCGCCCAGCGTCACTGGGATCAGGACGCTGGGATTTTCAAACTCGCTTCCCTCCTGAGCCCAGACCGGCCTCAGGGAAGTCAGGGCCAAAATAACGGTAACGAGCCAAAAAAAAGCTTTTTTTCTCATGGAGTTCTCCGGAATCAACCGCCCAACCTAAGGGAGGCCAATTATTAAAAATAGCCCGAGGCGCATCCTTCAGCCCGGAAAACGCCCCGGGCCTGTTTTAAGGTTCGGGCAAAATATTTTGAAATACAGGCTTTTTAAAAAAGCCCAGTTTTTAAGCGTAAGTCCAGTTCCGACCAAGCCAACTACTGTTGGTCCGGCCAATAAAATGGCCGGGCTTCAATTGTCAGCCGGTCACCGCCCGCAAGGAGATTAGAACATGGCCCCCATGGTAAATTCCCAGCGGCCCGAGGGATCGCCAGGCTCTGGGTCTAAGGCTTTACCGTACTCAATCCTCAGCGGTCCCATGGGGGAGAGGTACCTTATACCAGCACCGTAGCTGCACTTAAGTTCATTAAAACGCCAGTCTTCATCACGGGACCAAGCGTTACCCATGTCGTAAAAAGCCACCCCAAAAAGACCGGAATCCTTCAACAGCGGGAAGGTAAACTCAAGGTTGATGACCATCATCTTTTCACCGCCGATATTTTCATTGGTCAACGGGTCTTTAGGCGAGATGTCATACCAATCATATCCGCGAACGGAATTGATGCCGCCCAGCATGTATTTCTCGTAAATAGGCAGCCCTCCCGGCCGAGTCTCCTTTTGATAGCCCACTTCGACGTGGCCCATCACAGCCGCCCCCGAGAAAAAAGGAATGGGGATCCAGTGGGCGTACTCAGCTTCGTAGCGATTAAAGAAAGTTTCACCGCCGAAAAGACCGGAGGCAATGGTGTAGCTGAGCCTGGCAGTTGACCCGGCGGTTGGCTGGAAAAAGTGGTTCCGGGTGTCACGCCTTAGGGAAACTGTAACGGTGCTGTTGACGGAATTTCTGACCATCGACTGCAGGTAGGTTGAATGGGCACTGATGTCACTGAGTTTTACCTTTTCCCAGGAATAGGTCCCAGTGAGGTAAAATCGTCCAAAAATGGGGTACCCGGCTCGCAGGGCGCCGCCAAATGAGTCTTTTTCATAGTAGTCGTAACTGTTGTAATACTTAAATAAGTCAATCCCCACCATCAACGGCATGTCGCCGACCCAGGGGTCGGTGAAGGAAAAATTGAAATAATTGCTGTCGCTGCCAATCTGGGCTTCCAAGGCCAGCCGGCGACCGTAGCCAAAGAGGTTGTCCTGAGTGAGTCTGACGATTCCGAAGACGCTGTTGTAGTTACTGTACCCGGCTCCGACCTGAAACGATCCGGTGGGACGCTCTTTGACCTCGACCCGCAGATCCATTTCCTCGGGATCGCTGGCCGGGCTGGGGACGAGGTTGACGTCATCAAAAAAGGAGCTCCGCATAAGGTTGTTTTGGCTCTGCCGCAGTTTGGTCGAAGACGTCAGATCGCCTTCGGCCACTTCTAGGTGTCGGCGGATGACCTTGTCGCGAGTCTTTTCGTTGCCCACGATGATAATCCGGCCATAATAGACCTTGTTGCGGGGCATGACGGTAAAGGTGATGGGCAATCGATTTTCGGAGTCAGGCGAACCAAAATCAGCGGTGACTTCATTGAAGGCGTAGCCCTTATCGGCGTAATAGACCTTGACCCGGTTGATGTCGGCCTGAAGAAGTTCACTGTTAAGCCATTTCTCGTCTTTAATTTCCACCTGTTTGAGGATCTTGACCGGATCGTCATCCTCCAAAAGGTCGCCGCTCAGAGTGATCTCGCCAACCCGATAACGGGGGCCCTCAACGATGGGAAAAGTTATGATGTAGCCGTCGCCGCTGGGAGTAACTTCACTTTCATAGTCACCGACCTGGGCCTGGAGAAAGCCGTTGTTGCGGTAAAACTGAAGTAAAATTTCCGAATCGTTGGCCAGCTTTTCCCGGTCAAGTTTGCCGGACCCGGTCAGCCAGGATATAAAAAAGTTGCGTTCGGTGCTCTCAAGCTGTCCGCGAAGCTTTCTGGCCGAATAAAAATCATTGCCGTCGAATCGGATGTCCCGGATAAACATCTTAGCCCCTTCGACGATATTGAAAACGAGCCTGACCCGGCCGACCTCACCCGGTTCAAGAGTGTAGTTGACGCTGGCTTCCGGATAACCCTTGTCAGAGTAATGACGCAGGAGGTTGGAGATGGCCGTGGTCAACAAAGTGTTGGAAGCCACATCCATGATCTTGACCCCGACCACCTCGTCGAGATCTTCTTTGTCGTATTTCTCGTTGCCGACGTATTCAATGACGCCAATCTGAGGGCGCTGGCTGACGACAAAATTAACGGCTTTCCCGCCCGGGGCATCAACCGTCTCGACGGTTACGTTTTCAAAAAAACCCATTCCATAGAGACGGCGGATATCGGAGGCCACCTTGGTTTCGTTATAGGTCCCCCCTTTTTTGGTCCTCAAAGAGTTTAAGACTGACTGATCGTCGGCCAGGGTGGAGCCGGAAATGGTTACACTGACCACCGGAGGGCCGCTGCCAAAGAGATGGTCGGTGACCATCTCCAAAAGCCTTTCCGTGGTCGGGGCCAGGGCGTCGGGTGAGGTGGCGGTCAGGGTCACCGGCTGACTGGAGGTCAGTCCCGATGTCAAGGCCAAAAGGGTCCCGGCCACCGTAAAGTTGGTGCCGGAGCCCGCCAACGACGGTGCAAACAGGAAATCGGCCCCTAACTGTCGGGCCTGGGCGACCACAGCGTTGTCTTCCATGTTCAAGGTTTGGGCCCCTAAAGTCAGGGGAACAAACCCCATTGAAGTTAAAGAGCCGACCGCAACTTCAAATAGAGCCTGTGAGAGACGGTTGAGCTGTTCTAACTGCGGACCGGTAACCCCGACCAAGCGGAAGGGGACGATGGCGACTTTTTGGCCAGAGGATGAAGTTTGGCCAAAAACCGCCGAGGCTTGGAAAACCAGGACCAACATGAGTATGACAAGAACTGGGTATTTTTTATTCATTTGGTGTGCTCCACAGAAATACCGTCACTACACTTAAGGCCGGACAAAACAAAAAGTTAGATAATTAGATTAACAATTCCTTAAAAAAGCGATTCCTGAAGTTCGGCCTAAAAAAATACCGGCTACCACAGGTCATTTTTTAATAATTTTAGTCTAAAAGCCTTAAGACGCCGCTCGGCCGGCCAAGGGATTGAGGCGGCCGCAGGATAGTTCCAAGGTCTGGCCCATCCGGCCGGCCAAAAGAGAATTGTGAGTGACCACCACCGCCCCCATTTTGCGTTCGCTGACAATCTCGACGATCAGATCGTTAACCATGGCGGCATTACGGGCATCAAGATTTCCGGTCGGTTCGTCAGCCAAAAGCAGTCCCGGACTCATGACCAGGGCTCTAGCCAGAGCCACCCGCTGCTGCTCGCCGCCGGAAAGGGCCCCGGGGCGATGTTTTTTTCGGTCGGCCAATCCCACCCGTTCCAAAAGGGGTTCGGCCCGGGCCACTGCCTCCTGCTGGCTGAGGCCAGCGAGTCTGGCCGGCATGGCAACATTTTCCACCGCATCAAATTCGGCCATCAAATAATGGAACTGAAAGACAAATCCGACTTCCAGCGAGCGCCAGCGGGCCAGAGAATGCTCCGGCAAGGCGTAAATGCTTCGGCCATGGGAGAAGACCCGGCCGTCACTTGGGCGCTCAAGTCCTCCCAAAAGGTAAAGCAAAGTCGACTTTCCAGAACCGGAGGCTCCCAGTACGGCTACTGAACTCCCGCGTTCCACGGTCAAATCCAGTCCGCTTAAAATCTGCAGAGTCTCTCTGCCGGTGGTAAAGGACTTATTAAGCCCAACCGCCTCCAAAAGAAAGGGCTCTTTTTCCTGGCTGTCGCGGCCGCTGGCTAGGCCTCTGGCCAGGCCTCTGGAAAACGGCTTACTCATACCGCAGGGCCTCGACTGGATCGACCTTGGCCGCCTGGGAGGCCGGGTAAACGGTGGCCAGGTAGCTTATCAGAAACGAGACGACGGTTATAGCCAACACCTGGGCCGGTCTCATCTCTACCGGCAGGGTGTTCATCAAATAAATCTCCGGGGGCAGCGAAATAAACTCATAACGCTTCAAGGCCAGGCACAAAATCACGCCGACCGTAAGTCCGCCCAAAGTCCCGACCCCGCCGACCAACATACCCTGGATGGTAAATATCCGGCGAATCAAAGCCGCTGGAGCTCCCATGGCTTTGAGAATGGCTATGTCTCTGGTTTTTTCCGTCACCATCATAATTAAAGTGGAAGCAATGTTGAAAGCCGCCACCAAAATTATTAGAGTCAATATCACAAACATGGCCGTTTGTTCAAGCTTGAGAGCCGAAAAAAGGCTCAAGTTTCTTTCCATCCAATCGACAGCGTAATACTCACTATAATCTAAAATACGTAAAATTTCTTGTTTGATATTTGCAGCTTGATAGATATCATCAACATAAACTTCAATATTTGTGACTTCACCGGGATTTATCCCAAAAAGGCTGGCCGCCTCCTCCAAGGTCGTATAAACGACCCGGGTATCGTATTCGTAGTAATTGACCCGGAAAGTCCCAGCCACAGTAAAAATCCGGCTCAAAGGTCCCCGATTTCCCAAAGGAGTGATCCGGCCGAAAGGTGAAATCACCTTGACCAGACTCAGGGTATCGACTCCCAGCATGTAGGACAGATCTCGGCCGACAATGATCGGACGCTGAAGCGGGGCAGGTTCGGTCTCCTCCGAATCAGCTTCGGAATCTAAGCCAGACTCGGTCACTGGTTCTGTCAGCAAGTCCTCAGAGGGTTCAGAGTCCTCGGGCCAGGAGTCAAACGGCTCTTGATACTCCAGCCAGGGAGCCCTCATGGGCCGCTGAGTCAGGTTTTCCTCAGTCCAGGCCGACAGGTTCAGATGCTTAAAGTATCCCGATTCGCTGGCTATAACCGGATCGATACCGGAGACGAGCACACCATTGGCTCCTTCGCCTGTCCCGACCATGGCCTGACCGTTAATAAAGGGCAGCACCGAAACCACACCGGGAACGCTTTTAATTTTGCTGCTCACCTCTCGCCAGTTGGCTATGTTACCGCTTGGCCCAAAACTGGCTTTTGATATGGTTATATGGGCGCTTAAGCCCATGAGTTTGTTTTTCAGGTTGGTCTCAAAACCGGCCAGGACCGCCAAGACCACCACCAGGGCAGCCACTCCCAACCCAACTCCTCCGACAGCCAAGACCGATATCAGAGAAAGAAGCGACCGACGCTTTTTAGCCCGCAAAAAACGGATGGCAATTTCGCGCTCAATAGCCATGATTTTTAAGGCTTTTCAAGCTTCCGGGCGCAGGTGGGGAAAAAGGATTACGTCCCGGATGGAGGCGGCGTCCGACAAAAGCATCACCAGCCGATCGATCCCTACCCCTTCTCCGGCGGCTGGCGGCATCCCGTACATCAAGGCCCTGATGTAATCCTCGTCGTAATGCATGCCTTCCTCGTCCCCGGCTTTGCGTTCGTCAACCTGACGCAGGAAGCGCTCTCTTTGATCGAGTGGATCGTTTAACTCTGAAAAAGCATTGGCCAGCTCACGGCCGCAGATAAATAACTCAAAGCGGTCGGTTAAATCGGGGTTTTGGTCGTTTCGCCTGGCCAGAGGGCTGATGTCGGCCGGATACTGGGTGATAAAGGTCGGCTCAATCAAATTGGGTTCCACCACCAAATCAAAAATTTTAGCCAAGATCTTACCTAAGGAGTCTCCAGGGGCCTTTTGGCCGCCCAAAGAAGCCAGGTGATCCAGAGCTTTGTTGCGGTCAGTCAGCGCCTGAGGGGCAACAGAGCCAATCTCAATCAAAGCTTGATGGAAGGTGACCCGAGACCAAGGTCCTTTAAGATCAAAAGTCAGTCCCTGATAATTAAGATCGGTCCGGCCCAGCACTTTCTTGGCTACCGTCTCAAACATAAGTTCAGTCAGATCCATCAGGTCGTTGTAATCGGCGTAACTTTGGTAGAATTCCATCATCGTAAACTCGGGATTGTGCTGGATGCTCAAACCCTCGTTACGAAAGTTGCGGTTAAGCTCAAAGACCCGATCAAAGCCGCCGACCAAAAGGCGCTTGAGATAGAGTTCAGGGGCAATCCGAAGATACAAGGTCCGATCAAGCGAGTTGTGAAAGGTTTCAAAAGGCTTGGCCGTGGCTCCCCCAGGGATGGCATGCATCATGGGAGTCTCAACCTCGACAAAGCCCCGCTCCACCATAAACTCCCGGACTGCGGCCACCGTCTGGGAACGGATCTGGAAAACCCGGCGGCTCTCCTCGTTCATGATCAGATCGACGTACCGGCGGCGATAGCGGTTTTCCACGTTCATCTCGTGGTACTTTTCTGGCAGCGGCAGAAGGCTCTTGGTGACCAATTCTACCGTTTCCAAAAGGATTGACAGCTCCCCGGTTTTGGTCTTAAAAACCCGGCCCCCGACACCGACCAAATCACCTATATCAAGCTGACGGACCAACTCGTAAGTCTCGGCGGCGAGCTTGTCTTTACGGGCGTAAAGCTGAATTTTTCCGGTCGGATCGTTTAGATCAAAAAAGATCGATTTTCCGTAATCGCGACGGGCCATCAGGCGACCGGCCAAACAGTAGTACTGCTCTTTTTCGGCCAGTTCAGAAGACTCCAAGCCCCCGCATTCGGCCCGAACCAGCTCAACCCGGTGGGTTGGCCGAAAAGTGTTGGGATACAGCCGCAGTCCAGTCTCAGCCATGACCCGGGCTTTTTGGAAACGAGCCTGGATGACCGGACTTTGTTCCTCAGCTAACGGGCCGATTTTTGTCTCTATGATATCAGAAGCTTCCTTGGTGTTTTCCATCTATCTCTCGAAATTACAGGCAAAATAATAGGTCAGTCCGACCTCGGCCAGCTCACCGAGCTGCATCAAAGCTCTGAAGCTTAAATCAAAAAAACGCAGTCGGCACTGACCGGATATATGCACTGGGCCACCAAAGGCCCCCTGGCCTGGTGTGGCTCAAATATTTGTTAAATTTTAGCATGATGGAGGCGAAAACGAGTCGTTGACTATCACTTGGCCTTAAAGACCCAACCGGGACTCGTCGCAAGCACTTTAAAACAACTGATTTTACATTGATCGTTTTATTAAATCAACCTGATTAAATCGTGAGGGCGCACCTAAAAATTTTGACTTATTTAGTGCCTTTTCTTCTTTGATTGTAGCCCTTCGCCAGGTTGTCTTTGAGTTGTTGAAGTCTTTGGTCTAACTCATAGAACTCCGGCCTCGGCTGTAAAGGATAGCCCATCACAGCCGTCCCAGAAAATCGCCAGACTGGGGGTTGGGTAGGCTAAACCCTAGGAAATAAACCACCTTCTTCGTCCAAAAGGGGCGATTTGAAATCCTAACCCCCCTTACATCAACTCTCCAGTGTGCTGTCCAAGATAAAAGGCCCGGGGACGACCACCCAGGGAGGTTCCTGAATGGGTACTGCTTCGACGTGTGCGTTTAGCCCCCCCTTTTGAGAGTCCGAGGCGAGTGTTAGAGTCATAATGAGAGACATAATGGCTCCGGTTATTTTTCCCATTTTTGGCTAACTCTGTTCAATTGAATTGCAGATCATTTTGGAAGTCATCAGCCCAACTAAGCCATATTTTTTTGTTGATGCGACTGCATAAACCGCAGCAGAATTGAGGGTGCCTCATCCACGGGGAAACTACAATCACCTCATGGATGATAGTCCCTCCAGTGTAAGGAGTAGCGAACCGCA